>JALYWP010000036.1 GCA_030852655.1 Pseudomonadota bacterium
GGAATTCGATCAAGGTCCCGGCTGCCCATCCGTGCTTCTCGCGCAACGGCTTGGGAACAGTAAAGCGAATTCCTTTTCGTATGGTGGGGCGCATTATTATTTCTCCACTCACACCAGCTCCCGGCCCTTGGCGTCGATGGCGTTGGCCACCGCCTCGTCGGTCGCCTCGTCGGGCAGGAGCATCTCGTTATGCGCCTTGCCCGACGGGATCATCGGGAAGCAGTTGGCGAGCGCGGCGACGCGGCAGTCGAAGATCACCGGCTTCTTTATCTCGATCATCTCCTTGATCGCCTCGTCGAGGTCTCCGGGCTTCTCGCAGCGTATGCCATGGCCGCCATAGGCCTTCGCCAGCATGACGAAGTCGGGCATCGCCTCGGTGTAGGAATGCGACAGCCGGTTGCCGTGCAGGAGTTGCTGCCACTGCCGCACCATGCCCATGTACTGGTTATTGAGGATGAATATTTTGATCGGCGCCTCATACTGCACCGCGCAGCTCATTTCCTGGATCGTCATCTGTACCGAGGCGTCGCCGGCGATGTCGATTACCAGCGCGTCCGGATGCGCTATCTGCACGCCGAGAGCAGCCGGAAGGCCGTAGCCCATCGTGCCGAGGCCGCCGGAGGTCATCCAGCGGTTCGGCTGGTCGAAATGGAAATGCTGCGCCGCCCACATCTGGTGCTGGCCGACCTCGGTGGTGATGTAGGTATCGTGGCCCTTGGTCGCCTCGTAGAGCCGCTGGATCGCATATTGCGGCATGATCACCTCATCGCTCGGCCGATAGGCGAACGAGTCTCGCGCACGCCATTTGGCGATCTGCTCCCACCATGGATAGAGCGCCTTCTTGTCCGTCTTGGCGGTCGCCCGCCACAAACGCACCATGTCCTCCAGGACGCGGCCGACATCGCCGATGATTGGCACGTCGGTGCGTACGTTCTTGTTGATCGAGGACGGATCGATGTCGATGTGGATCTTCTTCGATTTGGGCGAGAACGCGTTGAGCCGCCCGGTGATGCGGTCGTCGAATCGCGCGCCGATGCACACCATCACGTCGCAATCGTGCATGGCCATGTTGGCCTCATAGGAGCCGTGCATGCCGAGCATTCCGAGCCAGTTCTTGCCTGAGGCCGGATAGGCGCCGAGACCCATCAGCGTCGAGGTGATCGGGAAGCCGGTGAGGTCGACGAGTTCGCGCAGCATCTGGCTGGCATCGGGCCCGGAATTGATGACGCCACCACCCGAATAGATGATCGGCCTCCTGGCGGCGGCCATCAGTTCGACCGCCGCCTTGATCTTTTCGAG
Organism: Pseudomonadota bacterium; assembly: GCA_030852655.1. GTDB lineage: Bacteria > Pseudomonadota > Alphaproteobacteria > Rhizobiales > Rhizobiaceae > Mesorhizobium_K. Next base: position 1,300 of record JALYWP010000036.1, read on the forward strand.
GTCGCCCTGGACCTTTGGCTGATAGGAGGTGCGGGGCGCGGTCTGCGGCGGCGTGTAGGTGCCTTTGGCGAATTGCACGTCCTTGGGAATATCGACCACCACCGGACCCGGTCGCCCGGTGGTGGCGACATGGAACGCCTCGTGGATCGTCGCGGCGAGTTCGTTCACGTCCTTCACCAGCCAGTTATGCTTGGTGCAGGGCCGCGTGATGCCCACCGTGTCGCATTCCTGGAAGGCGTCGGAGCCGATCAGCGGCGTCGGCACCTGGCCGGTCAGGCAGACGAGCGGGATCGAATCCATCAACGCATCCTGCAGCGGCGTCACCGCATTGGTCGCGCCCGGTCCCGAGGTCACCAGTATGACGCCCGGCTTGCCGGTCGAACGCGCATATCCCTCGGCGGCATGGCCGGCGCCCTGCTCGTGGCGCACGAGGATGTGCTGGATGGCGTCCTGCTGGAACAACTCGTCATAGATCGGGAGAACCGCGCCGCCCGGATAGCCGAACAGGTGCAAGACGCCGTTGTCCTTCAGCGCCTGCACCACCATCTCCGCGCCTGTCATCTCTAGATTTGGCGTCTCGACACTAGGCGTCTCGCGGCGTTCGTTCTGTCCATTGCTCATCGGTCTGGTTCCGTTTTTGCTCGCTGTCGGCGATTGCGATCGTTAGTCTTGTTTCGGACAACAAAAAAGGCCCCCGAGGGAGCCTTTGCATCTGCGCATGGGTGCTTTCGCCCGGCGGTTACACCGCCTTGCCCATGCGCAATCCTACTACGAGAATGAGTGTCGTGTTCATGGGCGCGGACAATAAGGGGGGAAATCGGGCCGAGTCAATCGCGTTTTTCCCGTTTGCTCTGCCGGCCGACACACGGTTTCCAAGCACGGAGACCGATCTTCACAATTTTATCGACCTTGGAAACAGCTCTTCAACCATCCCCTCACACCCGGCCTTAACCGCGGGCTGCTAGCCTGCTTGGGAGAGGTCGGGCGAATAGGGACTGGACCGGATGTACTCACAGGAAGACGCGCCCGGAGAGACGGTTGCGCAGGAGCGCCGGGACGCGGCGCAGAGCGACGCACGCATCCTCGGACACGTCGTCCAGTGC
>JALYWP010000045.1 GCA_030852655.1 Pseudomonadota bacterium
CGAAAGGGGTAGACGACCTGAACCCTTCCGAAAGAGGGCGGTCGGGACAGGGAATACCCACAGGATAGTTACGGTCACGTCGTCGGCGCGCGCACGATGCTGCGGATAGGCCTATACTGCAGATTGGAATTCGACCCTTCCGATCTATTGCGAGATACCTATTCATGCAAACATACCGATTCCGGATAGTGCAGGTATATTATCTGAATCACCCGGAGGATTTCTTTCCAGGAAATTAATAGTGTTTAGGGGTAGGGAAAAACTGGCGTAGCGTTAGCCTCTCAAAAAGCATTTTCGACTCCCGAAAACGGGGATTGGGAAGGGGGGCTTGCACGTGCTTGAACGCCCTGTCGCTGCACTTCTGATCGGCAGCCTGGCCATGGCCGGTTGCGCGAACTTCCCGCCGAACATGAGTTCAGGCGGGGTGCGGCCAGCATTCAGCTACGCGGTTACGTCAAACCCGACCCCTTACACCCAGTGCCTCGAAAGCCTGGCCAGGCTGAACACGAAAACCGCCAGGCTGCCCGTCTTTTCAGTCGGCGAGGTCGCCGACAAGACAGGCCAGATCGACGTCGACAACAACAGCCATGCGTTGAGCCAGGGCGCTTCTGAAATGGTCATCAGCGCGCTGGCCAAGACCGGCAAGGTCCACCAGGTCGAGCGGCTGGACCTGCGCATACCGCTGGCGGAGATAAAGCTCGCCGAGCAGAACAAGCTGACGCGCTCGGTCAAGGATTACGGGAAGCTGCCCGCCAGCGACTTCATCGTCGTCGGCGCGTTGACCGAACTCAACTACAACATCGTCTCGGGCGGCGCACAGCTTTTCGTGCAGGGCATCGGGGGCGGCGGGCGGACCGTCATCATCAACGTCGCTCTCGATCTCAGGGTGGTGGACGCCCGCAACTTCCAGATCCGCTACGTCACTGCCCTGCAGAAGCAGATCTACGGCTACGAAATCGAAGCGAATGTCTTCCGCTTCTTCGGAAATACGCTCGTCGAGCTAGACGCAGGAGCGATACGCAATGAACCGCTCCAGCTCGGCGTGCGGTCCGTCGCTGAAATGGGGGTTTACCAGATCATGACGGAATTCCTCGGTCTCCCGAAGGGGGAGGGCTGTGCCCTGGTGGAGAACGATCACATGGCGTCATACCTGAAGAAGCAGCCCAAACCTGACGTCAAGGTGAAGGCAACGACTTCGCCCAAACCAACGTCGCAACGCAACACATAGGAGAGAGACATGACTCGCTTGAAGAGAATGCTTCTCGGCGCGACGGCAACAGCAGCGCTGATGGGCGGAGCCCCCGCTTTCGCTTTCGAGGAAGTGGACTGGACGTGGGACAAGACGATCATCGAGAACGTGAGGATCAATACCACCATCACCGATACGCTTGACCCCACCGGACTCGTGCAGGTCGAAAAGCTGCAGATGCATTTCGGTGACCTGAACGCCACCGCTTCGGTGACCGGTGTCCATAACAATCCGCTTCCCGGTGGCGGCGGCTCGGGCACGGTGATCATCGACGAGACGTTCAATTTCCAGACGACGACGAGTGACGTCACCGATCCGAGCACCGTTCTTCCGGTGGCAGGTACCCCTGGCGGCCCCACTCCGTTGACTGCCGATCTGACGGATGGAACGCTCGACGAGGGATCGGATGAGCTGGACTTCAACATCCGGTTCCAGGGTGAAGTGCCGGTCGTCCTGGACGACGCAATTGATGCGGTTGACCTTCCGAAGGTCGAAAACGCAGCGACCAGCGTCGCCAACAACCAGTCGATCGAGGCTGACGTCCCGATCTACCTGCATGATGCGCAGTTCGCGGCTGGCGGGTTCAACCCGACCTGCGGCGACACTGAAGGCGGCGAGTGCCCCGATGCCGTCGGCTTCCTGCTCGGCGCACTGGGACTGTTCGAGGTTGATGGCCAACTAGACGACATCAACGAACATACGTCGATTGCAGGCCTGATGACGGTCGCTGCCGCGACCGGCTTCGTCAATCCGGCCGAAATCACTGCAACCGCCAACGTTTCCGACATCATCAACGCCTATGTCGAGAATTCGGCTACCGCGGTGACGAACAACGCATCGTACACGATCGAGTCGGCTGATCCGAACAACCACATCATGATCGCCGATCTCACGCAGTGGGGATATGCGAACGTGAACGCGACGGCGTCGGTCGAGCAGGTGGCGCTTAACGGCTACACCGGCTTCGGCGCCGCCGGCCTCGGTGGCGGGCTGAACGAAGACATCGTCCCGATCGTATCCAACAGCGCAACGGCGGTCGGCAACAACCTGAGCATCAAGGTTGGCGTTCCGGACGTCGACGGCTGATCAGACTGCAACTGCCGGAGGAGCGTCCATGGCTCCTCCGGCCCTTTGGCTCCGGAGGAAAGTCCGATGAAAACGCTGAAAGCCTATCTCGCCCTGGGCATGCTGGGCGCATCGCTGCTTTCTCTCGCGCCGGCGTCGGCCGATCCGCTGATGGGCAGCCGCGGCTGGCAGCCCCGCCAGGAATCGAGCCGCGCCAGCATCGCCGCGCTGATGATGCAGAAGGAACAGGCCGACAACCAGGCGCCCAGCTACGCCGGTGCGGTGTTCACCTGCGGCGGCGGAAGCGGCACCTCGACATCGACCGCGACGGCCAACAACAACTGCACCATCGTCGTCGACTCCCACGGCAACATCATCGACGCCGACCAGATCAGCGACGGCGACCAGACGGCCGACAGCGACACGACCACCACCGCGAACGGCCTGACGGAAGAAAGCATGTCCGATATTCTGGAAACGTTGCAGTAGTACAAGAAGCCGATCCGGCGCGACGCGAGGCGAAGCGACGCGAAGCGCCTGTCCCTTCCTCCCTGTTGCCGCCCCCGACCGACCTTCTTGCGGTGGAAAGACACAGTGTCTCCCTGCAAGAAGGCGGTGCGAAGGTGATTTTCCGCTCTACCCCTTCCATACCGGCAAAATTCCGCTAAAACCCACGCTCACAACGGGGGCCGGCCGGCAACAGGCCGGCATGGTTCAGGAACAAATGTCGGACGACAGCTTCTTCCGCGAAGTCAACGAGGAAATCCGCCAGGATCAGGCGCGCGCCCTGTGGGACCGCTATGGCCCCTACGCGCTGGCGCTCGCTGTGCTGGTGGTGCTCGCCACGGCCGGCTTCGTCGCCTGGGATTACTGGGCGGAAAGCCGGGCCAACCGCTCCGGCGACGCCTTCTCGCAGGCGCTCAGCCTCGCCAACGAAGGCAAAAACGACGAGGCGCTCGGCGCGCTGGAACAGCTCGAAGCCGACGGTTACGGCGCCTATCCGCTGCTCGCCCGCATGCGCGCCGCCACCGTTCTCGCTGCCAAGGGCGACTTCGATGGCGCGGTCGCGAGCTTCGACGAGGTCGCGGCCGATACCTCGATCCCGGCGTCGATCCGCGACATGGCCAGCCTGCGCGCGGCTCTCATCCTCGTCGACAATGGTTCCTATGCGGACGTCTCTGCACGTGCCGAGGCGCTTACGGCCGATGCCAATCCGCTGCGTCATTCGGCGCGCGAGGCGCTCGGCCTGTCGGCTTGGAAGGAAGGCCGCTCTTCCGATGCGCTGAAGCTGTTCGAGCAGATCGCCTCCGACGAGGGCGCGCCGCGCAACAACCGCGAGCGCGCCACCCTGCTTGCGGAACTGATCCGCGGCCAGGGCGCGGCATCGTGATCCATGGGCTTCAAGATAGCCATCATCGGCCGGCCTAACGTCGGCAAGTCTACGCTGTTCAACCGTCTGGCTGGCCGCAGGCTGGCGCTCGTCGACGACACGCCCGGCGTCACCCGCGACCGCCGCGTCCATGCGGCGAAACTCTACGACCTCCATTTCGACGTCATCGACACGGCCGGTTTCGAGGTTGCCGGCCCGGACACGCTGCAGGGCCGCATGCGCGCCCAGACGGAGATCGCCATCGACGAGGCCGATCTCATCTTCTTCATGATCGACGCCAAGGCCGGGCTGCTTCCCGACGACCGCACCTTCGCCGAGATCGTCAGGAAGTCCGGAAAGCCGGTCGTGCTCGTCGCCAACAAGGCCGAGGCGAGGGGCGCCCAGGGCGGCCTGCTCGAAGCTTTCGAACTCGGACTGGGCGAACCGGTCGGCGTATCGGCCGAGCATGGCCAGGGCCTGCCGGAACTGCGCGATGCGGTGGTCGAGGCGCTCGGCGAGGAGCGCGCTTTCGAGGACGACGAGGACGACGAGGACGACGAGGAAGCGGCGGTCAGCGACACGCTGATCGGCGAGGACATCACCGATCCCGACGCCGAGCCTGCCTATGACGACACCAAGCCGATGCGCATCGCCGTCATCGGCCGTCCGAACGCCGGCAAATCGACGCTGATCAACGCGCTGATCGACGAGGAGCGCCTGCTCACCGGCCCGGAGGCGGGCATCACCCGCGATTCGATCTCGGTCGACTGGGAGTGGCGCGGCCGGGCCATCAAGCTGTTCGACACCGCCGGCATGCGCCGCAAGGCCAAGGTGCAGGAGAAGCTCGAAAAACTCTCTGTTGCCGACGGCTTGCGTGCCATCCGCTTCGCGGAGGTCGTCATCGTCGTGCTCGATTCGACCATTCCCTTCGAAAAGCAGGACCTGCAACTGGCCGATCTGATCATCCGCGAGGGCAGGGCGCTTGTCATCGCCTTCAACAAATGGGACCTGATCGAACGTCCGCAGGAGGCATTGGCCGAACTGCGCGAGAAGACCGCGCGCCTCCTGCCGCAAGTGCGCGGCGTCCTTGCGGTTCCCGTATCGGCCGAGACCGGCCGCGGCCTGGACAAGCTCATGGATGCGGTGCTGAAGACCCACCGCGTCTGGAACACGCGCATCTCGACCGCGCGGCTGAACCGCTGGCTCGAAGGGACGGTGGCGCACCATCCGCCGCCTGCGGTTGCCGGCCGGCGTCTCAAGATAAAATACATCACCCAGGTGAAGACGCGGCCGCCGGGCTTCGTGCTGTCATGCACCCGGCCCGATGAAGTGCCGCAATCCTACGTCCGCTATCTGGTTAACGGATTGCGCGAAACTTTTGATATTCCCGGCGTGCCGGTGCGCGTTTCGATACATGCGTCCGAGAATCCTTACGCGTCCAGGGCCGCGAAGCGCAGATGATGCGGCGCGCTGCCGCAGTTAGTGACACATTCCCGCCTCATCGCCACCGTTAACCGTCCATCAAGGTTAATGCCGCAGTCTGCCCCTCCAGTGGGTATGTCGCGTCCTGGAGAGTGGTTCTGTGCATCGACGACTGATGCGGCGCGTGGCCGCCGCCAGCCGAGACAAGCGTTCTTTCCTGTCTCCCTTCATCATCGGCCTTGGCATCTGGATCGGCTTCCCGACGGTCGCCGCCTACCAGGACATGGCGAGTCTGGTGGCTGGCATCGAGCGCGGGAACGTCCGCTGGAGCGTCTTCGTCGAGAAGGCGGCTGCCGGCTCGGTTCATGCCGCCGAGATGCCGTTCGTCGACGCCGATCTCGCTACGGCCTCGATCGCAGGCTCCGGCGTTGCCGCCCCCGGCATCGGCAAGGTCTCGCTGCGCGCGAGGATCGCCAACACGATCCCCGACGAGGACCGCATCACGCGCGCCGACAAGAAGGGCCGCATCGTCCACATCGCTCCGGTCGCGCCGCCCAGGACCTTCGACGCGGGTTCGCTCTTCCAGCGGACCAGCCTGCTCGTCGGCCCGGAAAGGGAAGACGTCAGGATGGCGTTCGTCATCCCCGACATCCGCGGCAAGGAAGTGGAGATCGCCGGAGCCTTCTATATGAAACAGGACAAGAGGCGCGATCCCGGCGTGCCCGTCGCGCTGGCCGGCCTGATCAACAACGACAAGGCCGACATCCTCGCCACCGCCTATGCGCCAGCCGAACCGGACTATTACAAGGCGTCGCCCTTCCTCAGCCTGCTCAAGGATCCCGATGACACCGGCCGCTTCATCCCGCCGGTGGTGGACGGTGATCATGCATGGATGAGCAAGCCGCTGCCGCCGAGCGTCTTTTCGGCGAAGGAGCAGAAATGTCTCGCCACCGCCATCTACTTCGAGGCGCGCGGTGAAACCCTGCGCGGCCAGGCCGCCGTGGCGCAGGTCGTGCTCAACAGGGTGCGCAACCCGGCCTATCCGGCGACCATTTGCGGCGTCGTCTACCAAAACCAGCATCTCAAGAACCGCTGCCAGTTTTCCTTCGCCTGCGACGGCAAGAAGGATCGTATCCTGAGCCAGAAGAGCTACAAGACCGCGCAGGACATCGCCATGGCGGTGAGCGCCGGCAAGATTTTCCTGCCAGAGGTCGCGTCGTCTACCCACTACTACGCGCAATATGTCAGCCCCGGATGGGCGCGCTCGATGCAGAAGATGAAGAAGATCGGTCTCCACATCTTCTACCGCACCTATGGCGGCGGCTGGAGCTGACCACCGGAGCCTGGCTGGGCGGGCTTGATGCGCGGATTCGCGGGCAAGCCCGCGGCCAAATCGCCGCGCACTATGTCGCACTTCGATAAATAGCTGATTCTATTGTCGAATTTAGTCGACTTGCTCGTCCCTTGCCCGGCTTGACGGGGCAATGACCCCTAACTATGTTGCGCGCGACTTGGAGCGGACGGGAAGCACGCCCGCCGGCCGAGGCTGGGAGGTTGCGATGGCCGGTTCCGAAAGGCCAGACGAAACCGGAAGATCCGGTCCGGGCAGGCAGGGTGAAGACCACCGCGACGACGACCTTGAACGCCGCCGTCGAAATCTCGAAGCATCCCTTGCCACGAGACAGCCGGACAGGCAGGAGGGGAAGGAAGGCGCCGGTGGCGCCACCGGCTACGGCCAGGCAATGAAGCTGTCCAGCGAGTTCATCGCCGGCATAGCGGTCGGCGCCGGTCTCGGTTGGATGATCGACAGGTTTGCGGGCACATCGCCCTGGGGCCTCGTCGTTTTCCTGCTGCTCGGCTTTGCCGCGGGCGTGCTCAACGTGCTGCGCTCGGTCGGGAGAATCGCCGAACCCGGCCCTGGCCGGAATCGCGGTTCTGGTGCACGGCGTGAAGATTGAAGTTTCCGGCTCGCCGGGATGAATTTTGGACGTGAATTCAACGGAGGCCGACAGGCGGCCTCAGGGGACCGCAAGTGGCTACACCGGACAAGGTCGATCCGATCCATCAATTCCACATCAACAAGATCGTCGACTTTCATGTCGGCGGACTTGATCTGTCCTTCACCAACTCCTCGCTGTTCATGGTGGTGACCGTCGTGGTTGCCGGCGCGTTCCTCTATTTCGCGACCGCAAGCCGGGCGCTGATTCCCTCGCGCCTGCAGGCCGTCGCCGAGATGTCCTACGAATTCGTCGCCAAGATGCTGGGCGACACCGCCGGCAAGGACGCCGTACGGTTCTTCCCGCTGGTGTTCTCGCTCTTCATGTTCGTGCTGACCGCCAACCTGCTCGGCCTGTTCCCGTACTTCTTCACCATCACCAGCCA
>JALYWP010000113.1 GCA_030852655.1 Pseudomonadota bacterium
GGCTGGATGCAGACATGGCTGGTCCATATGCGCGACCCGGCGCTTCTGATGCGTGAGCTTGGCCCCGCCTCCTTCGTCATCGGCCAGATATTGTTCGCCGGCATGGTGCTTTCGGCACTCGCGCATCCCTTCCTTTTGTTCAGCGGCGTGTTCCTTGCTCTCGACCTGGCGCTTGCACGCCCGTCCGCGACCTTGAAGTCAGCCCTGCTGACGCTCGATGTCGTCACCATCGGCTGCGGCTACATATCTTTCCTGCTGCTCGGCTGGCAGACGCTCCGGCTCCGCGAGAAGCTCGGCTTCTGGAAGCTCGTGCTGTTCACGCCGGTCTACTGGATGATGATGTCGATCGCGGCCTGGCGCGCTGTCTGGCAGCTATGGCGCAAGCCCCATCTGTGGGAAAAGACCCCGCACCGGCCGTTGCGGGGCGGGGCGACTCCGAACGTCGCCTGAACCGGTCAGCCAGTCGTTCGATCAGTCGGTCAGCAGCTTCGATCCCCGGCCGATGATCTTCGCATCCGGCTTACCGATGGCGTCGAGGTCGCGGCCGGAATAGTCGAGCGTCCTCAGCACGTGGCGGGTGGCTTCGACACGGGCTCGCCTCTTGTCGTTGGAGCGCACGACGATCCATGGCGCATGATCACTGTCCGTCTCCTTGATCATCAGGTCGCGCATCCTGGTGTAGTCGTCCCATTTGGCGATGCCGGCTATGTCCATGGGCGAGAATTTCCAGCTGGTCAGCGGACTGTGGCGGCGGTCGTGGAAACGCTCGAGCTGCATTTCCTGGCTGACGTCGAGCCAGAACTTGAAGAAGTGGATGCCTTCGCCGACGATCATCTTCTCGAAGCGTGGCGTTTCCTTGAGGAAATGCCTGTGCTGCTCGGGCGTGCAGAAGCCCATGACCGGCTCGACGCCGGCCCGGTTGTACCAGGAGCGGTCGAAGGTCACGAACTCCCCCCTGGCCGGAAAGTGCGTAATGTAGCGCTGATAGTACCATTGGCCCTGTTCGGTCTCAGTCGGCTTGGGCAGCGCCACGTTTCTTGCCGAGCGCGGGTTCATGTATTCGCGCATCGCATTTATGGTTCCGCCCTTGCCGGCGGCATCGCGCCCCTCGAACAGGATCAGCACGCGGCTGCCCGATGACTGCTGCCATGCCTGCAGCTTGACGAGTTCTATCTGCAGCCGCTCAAGCGTCTTTTCATACTCCTTCTTGTCGAGCTTCTTGCCATAGGGGAAGCCGCCGGAAGCGACCGTCTTCTTGTCCACCCAGTCGGGAAGCTGCGGATTGTCTATGTCGAAAATGCGTTCGACGCCATCCACCCTGATCTTCAGCGGCCCCGTGGCCTTCGGCTCGTCCTTGCTTCTTGCCATTGGCGGTGGTCCCTTCCCTGTCGCGGTAGTCATGCTATTGGGAGCTTCCGGGACGGTCCAGAATTAAGTTCTGGCGCCTGCGCCGAGTGGAAGCCGATGGCCGATACCAGACGGAAAGAACGGACGCGCCGGTTCCTGGCCCTCACAGGCGGGCGGTTAGCGCAGAATCGCTGGATGCTGGCGGCGGGCGCGGCTGCCGTGCTGGTGGTCGGCGTCGCCGCCGGCGTCGCGCCGCCGATCGTCGTCGCGGCCATTCTCTTCCTCGTCGTCGTCGCCATGCTGGCGCCGCGCCGCTCGCAGAACGAGCGCCGGGCCGCCCGCGCCGCAGCCGCCGAAAGCCGTGCCCTGGATGGGCTGTCGGCGCAGAGCCTTGCTGCCGCCGTCAGCGATCCGCTGATCGTTTTCGATGCGGCTGGCATTGCCGTCCATGTCAACGACGCCGCGCGTTCGGCGTTCGGCGCCATCGCGCCGGGCCTGTCGCTGCCGATGAAGTTCCGCGCCCCGGAGATGCAGTCGGCGATAGAGCGCGTGCGCTCGGGCGCTGCCGCATCCGAAGTGGTCGACTATGTCGAACGGGTGCCGATCGAGCGCGTCTACAAGGTAACCGTGTCGGCCATCGACCGGGGCGCGGGACTGTTCGTGGTAGAATTCAGGGACCAGAGCGAGGCGCGACGCATCGACCGCATGCGGGCGGACTTCATCGCCAATGCCAGCCACGAGATGAGGACGCCGCTCGCTTCGATCGCGGGCTTCGTCGAAACGCTGCGCGGCCCGGCCAGGAACGACGCCGCCGCGCGCGATCATTTCCTGCAGATCATGCAGAACCAGACGGCGCGCATGGCCCGCCTGATCGACGATCTGCTGTCGTTGTCGCGGCTGGAGATGAAGCCCTATCTGCCGCCCGGCGCCGTGGTCGATGTGCGCCGGATCGTCGAGAGCGTGATCGATTCACTGTCGCCGCTCGCCAAGGAGTCCGGCATCATCATCGAGCGGGGCTTCGGCGACGAAGCGGTGGAGGCGAAGGGAGACCGCGACGAGTTGTTCCAGGTGTTCGAAAACCTGCTCGAGAATGCCTGCAAATACGGTCAGGCGGGCGGCCGTGTCGTGGTTTCGATCGACAAGGGCAGTGCGTCCGATCCGGAAGTCGCCGTCACTATCCGCGACTTCGGGCCGGGCATAGCGGAAGAGCATATTCCGCGCGTTACCGAGCGCTTCTACCGGGTCGACATCGACAACAGCCGCAAGGGCACGGGGCTCGGTCTTGCGATCGTCAAGCACATATTGACCCGCCACAATGCGCGGCTGTCGATCAAGTCGAGGGTGGGCGAAGGCGCCGCCTTCACCGTGCATCTGCCGGTGAAGTGACGACAAGCGGCCTGCGTCGCCTCAATAGGTGGTGCGGCCGCCCGAGAGGTCGAAGACCGAAGCGGTGGTGAAGCTGTTCTCGCGGCTGACCAGCCAGGCGATCATGGAGGCGGCCTCGTCGACTTCGAGGAAGCGCCCGCGCGGGATACGCACCAGCATGTAGTCGATGAATTCCCTGGTCAGCGTGTCGAGGATGCGCGTATTGGCAGTTGCCGGCGATACCGCGTTGACCGCGATGTCGAACTTGGCCAGTTCCTTGCCGAGCGACTTGGTGAGCCCGATGACGCCGGCCTTGGCGGCCGAGTAGGCCGAGAGGTTCGGATTGCCCTCCTTGCCGGCGACTGACGAGATGTTGACGATGCGGCCGTAATTCCTGGCCTTCATGGAGGGGATCACGACCTTGTTCACGTAGAACGTGCCATTGAGGTTGATTTCGACCACCCTGCGCCATTCGTCCGGATCGTAGTCTTCGAGCGTCGCGTTGTTGCCTGCCACGCCCGCGGAATTGACCAGGATGGACACCGGTCCCAATTCGGCCTCGGTCTCGGCATGGACGAGCTTCAGGCCGTCGAGATCGGTGATATCGACTTTTTTGGCCGCCGCCCCTTCGCCCAGGGCTTCGATCGCTGCCGAAAGCGCCTCCGCGTTCATGTCCCACAGGCTGACCTTGGCACCGGAGGCGAGGAGCCGCCGGGCGATGGCGAATCCGATGCCCTGCGCGCCGCCGGTGACGACGGCGGTTTGGCCGCCCAAATCGATCTGGTTCATGAAATTCCTTCCCTTGCACGTCGATTGGTCCGACTGGCAGAATGTTGTCGGCGCCGTCAAGGGCCAGTTGCCCGGCATCCGGTTTCGCCGGCGGTGGATTGGCCGACGGCGACGGATCGCACCGGGCGGAGCATACCTTGCTTTCCGGTTTCTTTTTTCTGTCATGCGGTTAGCCTATCGGGACGATCGACAACCACCTTCTTCGAGTCGCCGGCTTTGTGATGAGCACGCATATCGTTAGCTCCTATGACGAGGAGCTGAAATTTCTGGGCAACCGCCTGGCCGCGATGGGCGGCCATGCGGAACGCATGGTCGACCAGGCGGTGCTGGCGCTTGTGGGCGCCGATGCCGGGCTCGCCAGGAAGGTCATCGCCGACGACGCGTTCCTGGACGATACGCAGCGCGAGATTGACGACAAGGCGATCCTGCTGATCGCCAGGCGTCAGCCCATGGCCGGCGACCTGCGCCAGGTGATCGGCACGATCCGCATCGCCGCCGATCTCGAGCGCGTCGGCGACCTCGGCAAGAGCATCGCCAAGCGCGTCGTCGCCGTGACCGAAGCGCGCCAGCCGCTCAGCCTCTTCCGCGGCCTGCAGGCGCTGGCCGAGCTTGCGCTGACCCAGCTCAAGGATGTGCTCGACGTCTACGCCTCGCGCTCGGTCGAGCGCCTTGCCTTCATGCGCGACCGCGATGAGCAGATCGACGCCATGTACACCTCACTGTTCCGCGAGCTTCTCACCTACATGATGGAAGACCCGCGCAACATCACGCCCTGCACGCATCTGCTTTTCTGCGCCAAGAACATCGAGCGCATCGGCGACCATGCCACCAACATCGCCGAGACGATCTACTATGTCGTCACCGGCGAGCAGATGCCGCTCGAGCGGCCGAAGGTGGACAAGAGCCACGAGGTGATGGTGTTGGACGAGCGCAGGGGTTGAACAGCCTGCACCACCGGCTCGGTTTCTAGGAAAAATGAGCGGTCGCGACGAAACGGCGAAAGCTCTCGATCGCTGTTGAGGAGTTGGGGAAAAACGCGGAATGGACGGGCAG
>JALYWP010000158.1 GCA_030852655.1 Pseudomonadota bacterium
GAGCGGGCCGTGTGCAACCGTCCCGCCGCCGGGCCGATCAGTTCGGCCAGCCGCGCCTCGACATTCATGTGGATGTCCTCGAGCTTCTCGGAAAACTCGAATTTTCCGCTCTCGATCTCGGAAAGGATCGTTTTCAGCCCCTGGGCGATCTTCTTCTGGTCCGCCCTGGAGATGATGCCCTGCTCGGCCAGCATCTCGGAATGCGCGATGGAGCCGCGAATATCCTCGGCATAGAGCTTTCTGTCGAAGGAGATCGAGGCATTGATCGCCTGCATGATCGCGGCCGGACCCGAGGCAAAACGTCCGCCCCACATCTGGTTGCTGGTCTTGTTCTGGCTCATTGTGGTAACCGGGCGCCTGTGAGTTCCTGGGTGTTGGTTTTATGGCCGAAGAGAAGAAATCGCTGTTTCCGGCCGTCCGCCTGATCCTTCTGGCGGCCGTCGCGGGTGCGCTTGCCGGCGCGGTGGCGGTATATGTCACCGGCGGCCCGGCTGGCAACAATGAGGCCGAAACCGCCGCTGCGACGGTCAGCGAAGCCGATGTGGCCGCCTGCACGGCCAAGGCCGACCGGGCGAGGGACGTCGCCGCCTCGGCGACCGGCGACGTGGCCGCCATGCTGCCTGGCGATCCGCCGCAATCGCTGAAGGCCCTTGCCTTCAACGACCCCGACGGCAAGCCGATGACGCTTGCCGACCGCTCAGGCAAGACCGTTCTGCTCAACCTCTGGGCGACCTGGTGCTTTCCCTGCCGCGAGGAGATGCCGGCGCTCGACGCGTTGCAGAAGGAGGCCGGTAGCGACCAGTTCGAGGTGATCGCCGTCAACGTCGACACCGGCGACGACGTGAAGCCGAGGAAATTCCTCTCGGAAACCGACATCGCCTCGCTCGGCTATTATCGAGACAACACGCTCGCTCTCTTCAACGATCTCAAGAAGCGCGGCCTGGCGCTTGGCCTGCCGGTCACGCTGCTCATCGATTCGGAGGGATGCCTGCTCGCCCATATGAACGGCCCCGCCAACTGGGCGGGCGAAGACGCCAGGAAGCTGATCGCGGCTGCCGGCGGCTGAGGGAAGTGGTCGCGGCGCCGGTTGCCGCGGCAAAGCGGGCAATCACCGCCGCATCGATCGCATCGGTCTTGGCGCGCTGGCCGAGCCCACCGGCGAACGAGCGCACCTGAGCAGGGTTGACCACCGCCACTGCAGGCCGCCGCAAGCCGCGCCGCAGCCCGCGTCTCGATCGGGGGGTGAAGGGACAGGATATGGGGTCGAATGCCGCAGAATGGGATAACCCGGTCGCAGGCCGAGCCCGCGGCGGCGACACGGCCCGTGAGCGAAAAACTACCTCGTCGGCACCGGATGTTCGCCGCGGTAATCGTAGAAGCCGCGGCCCGTCTTGCGGCCGAGCCAGCCCGCCTCGACATATTTCACCAGCAGCGGGCAGGGGCGGTATTTCGAGTCCGACAGGCCATCATGCAGCACCTGCATGATCGACAGGCAGGTGTCGAGACCGATGAAATCGGCAAGCTGCAGCGGCCCCATCGGGTGGTTGGCGCCGAGCTTCATCGCGGTGTCGATCGCGTCGACCGTGCCGACGCCCTCATAGAGCGTATAGATCGCCTCGTTGATCATCGGCAGCAGGATGCGGTTGACGATGAAGGCCGGGAAATCCTCCGATACGGTGATCGTCTTGTCGAGCTTCGCCGCGAAAGTCTTGGCGGCATCGAAGGTAGCATCGTCGGTGGCGATCCCGCGCACCAGTTCGACCAGCTTCATCACCGGCACCGGGTTCATGAAATGCACGCCCATGAAGCGTTCCGGCCGGTCGGTGGCGGCGGCAAGCCGCGTGATCGAGATCGACGAGGTATTCGTTGCCAGGATCGCCTGCGGATTGAGCTGCGGGCAGAGCTGCGCATAGATCTTGCGTTTGACGCTCTCGTCCTCGGTGGCCGCCTCGATCACCAGATCGGCGCCGGCGAGATCGCTCATCTCGTGCGCTGCGGAAATCTTGCCGAGCGCGGCCTTGCGGGCATCCTCGTCGAGCTTGCCATGGGCGACCATGCGGGCCAGATTGCCGCTGACGGTGGCGAGCCCCGCCTCGATGCGGTCGGCGGAAATATCGTACAGCAGGACCCGATATCCGGCCGCCGCGGCGACCTGCGCGATGCCGCTGCCCATCTGCCCTGCGCCGATGATGCCCACAGTCTCGATTGCCATGCCACTGATCCCATCGACGGCCTTCGCCGCCCATTTTTTGTGCAGCGCAAAACTAAAGGGCCGGGGCGACTTCGTCCACCCCGGCCCTCACAATTTATTACGATGCCGTCAGGATCGTCAAAGCGCCTTTTCGAGTTCCGGCAGGACGACGAAGAGGTCGCCGACGAGGCCGTAGTCGGCGACCTGGAAGATCGGCGCCTCCTCGTCCTTGTTGATGGCGACGATGACCTTCGAGTCCTTCAT
>JALYWP010000160.1 GCA_030852655.1 Pseudomonadota bacterium
GTAGATGCCGGGGCGCACGGTTGTGAACTGGACCTGGATGGTGCCGTCGGCGTCGAATTCGAGCCAGGCGGGGGCGCCGTTCATGTGCACTTCGAGATCGTTGATGACGATCTGGTTGTTCCAGACGTTGCGGAAGAGGTCGGTGTGGAACTTGTATTCCAGCCCGCCGGCGGCGGTGATCTTCCAGCGGTAGCCCTGTCCGGAGATCAGCTCGAAATCCTTCTGGCTGGCGGTGAACTGGTCTTCCTTCGAGCCGAGGATGAGTTCGGGCAGGTCCTTGCTGGCGCGGGTCGGCTTCTCGGCGGGCGCGGCGGCTTCCGTGGCGGCGGGCGCGTCGTCGTCATCGTCGTCGTCGTCCTGCGCCCAGGCCTGGCCCTGCCAGGCGGCGAAGCCGATCAGCGCTGCAAAGGCGATAGCCGGAAATTTCCTCATGTCTTCTTCCCTTCCCTGGTTGATGGCGGCGTTCTTCAGTTCGGCGACACGACCACGCCCCATGGCAGCTGCCCGACCGTCACCGACTGCACCGGCTCGTCGGTGGCCACGTCGATGAAGGTGATGTCGTTGGAGACGCCGTTGGTGCTGATGATCGTCTTCTGGTCGGGCGTGAAGGCGAGCTGCCACACACGCTGGCCGACCAGGATGTATTTCTGGACCTCGTAGGTCGCGGTGTCGATGACGGCGACATGGTTGGCGGGGCCGAGCGCCACATAGGCCTTCTTGCCGTCGGCGGTGATGCGCACGCCGACCGGCTGGATCGTCTCGGAGCGCAGGCCGGGGATCTCGAACATGATCTTGTGCTTGATCTCGCGCGTCTCGTTG
This sequence comes from Pseudomonadota bacterium, assembly GCA_030852655.1. Classification (GTDB taxonomy): domain Bacteria; phylum Pseudomonadota; class Alphaproteobacteria; order Rhizobiales; family Rhizobiaceae; genus Mesorhizobium_K. The sequence continues at coordinate 820 of JALYWP010000160.1, forward strand.
TCGATCACCGAGACGGTGCCGCCGATCTCGGCACTGACCCAGGCCTCCTTGCCGTCGGGCGTGAACTCGACGAAGCGGGGGCGCGAATCGACCAGCACGTTGTGGGTGATCTCATGCGTCTCGGTATCGATGAAATGCGCCATGTTCGTCGTCTCCGACGTGTTGACCATGGTCTTGCCGTCGGGGCTGACGCCCATCCCCTCCGGCTCGACGCCGACCGGGATCTCGGTGATGACGCCCTTCGTCTCGATGTCGATCACGGTGACCAGATTGTCGTCCTCATTGGCGACGTAGAGCGTCTTGCCGTCGGGCGACAGCACGAAGAGCTCGGGGTCGGGGCCGGACGGCAGCGTGGTGACGATCTGGTGGGTGGCCGTGTCGATCACCTCGATCGTGTCGTCGTCGCTGGCGCACAGATAGATGAACTTGCCGTCATGCGAGATGGTGATGCCGCGCGGCCGCTGGCCGACCTCGATCGTCTTGACGACCTCCCTGGTCTCGGAATCGACCACGGTGACGGTGTTGTCCTTCTCGTTGGAGACATAGACCATGTAGGCAAAGGCGGGGTTCGCCGTGAGCCCGGCGGCCATGGCCGCGGCGAGAAAGGGCAGTCGTGGCATCAAGTTCTCCTCCCTGTTGTCCCTGGAGCCTGTGTTCCTGGGGCCCGTGTTCCTGGGACCTGTTGTTCTGAAGACCGTCAGTCCAGGACGCATCTTGTCTCCGGCTGGTCGACGCCGAGCGTGTCGAGTTCCGACACCTGGTGCAGGAAACCCTCCTGCGGCGAGGTCGAGACGACCGATCTGGAATCGCCGAGGAAGATCGGCTGGCGGAGCTGCCAGTTCCATTTGCGGAAGGTCAGCTTCTGGCCCTTGAAGGCGGCGATCGAGAAATCGTCGGCGCGGATGAAGGCCTCGATCCTGTCCGGCTCGACGCTCTGCGTCCTCGTCGCGGCATCGCCGATGATGCGCACCGCCGTCCACGCCGCCATGTCCTTGGACAGCATGCGCCGGCCGTTCGCCTTGGCGAAGCGGTTCTGGATCTGGGTGCCGCCCCATTGCTCGCTGGCCGGATGCCAGGCCGAGGGCACCAGCCCGGCGGTGCCGGCGACGGGGCGCGGTATCCAGGTGCGGAAGGGCACATAGGTGCCGAACACCTCGCTCTCGTCGGCCACCAGCACCACGTCATGGTCGGGCAGGCCCTGCATGAAGACGGGCAACTGGCGCTGGATCTGGACGACGCCGGAATCGGTGCGCCTTGCGGTGCCGGTGTCCTCGAACTCCTTCTCCGCCAGTATCTGGCCGCCGAAGCGGGTGGCGGCGCGGCGCAACGCATCGGCGAAGGCGCGGTCGCCCTCATGCGAGCCGTAGACGAGCACCCAGCGCGGCCATTGCTTCCAGATCAGATACTGCGCAAGGCCGTCGGCCAGCATCGAGCGCGTCGGCATGGTGTGGAAGACGTTGGCGCGGCATTCCTCCTCGCGCAATATGTCGTCGGTGGCGCCGACATTGAAGATCAGGACGCCGTTCTCGCGGCCGATGTCGGCGATCGACAGCAACTGCTTGGCCGAGATGTCGGCAAGCACATAGCGATCGCCGCGGGCGACCATGTCGCGGAACGCCGCGACCACATCGGCCTCCGGCTTCACCTCGCTCACGTCGAGCGCGAACTCCTGGCCCATGAACTTGCCGGTCGTGTTGTTGTCGGCAATCGCCACATTCGCCCCCGCAACACCCTCGTCGCGCGGCGCCACATCCAGAACCGAAAGCGCCAACTGCGGCTCGTAAGCCCGAAGATAGCCGATCCGGATCTCGCTCACCTGCTGTTCGGATTTGGAGGTCTCGGCCTGCGGCGCCGTTTCCTGCGCCTCTTGCGCCACAATGGGCCAAGCGTTGACGCTCGCCAAAAAAAGTCCGAAGAAGACGGCAAGGGTGTTCGGCACCGTGCCCTTCATAGCAGGCGTTCTCCCAAGCCCGTCAGCCGGCAAAAGCCGGGCATGCGGGCGATATCAATGTCGGTGCCATGATGAACTTAACGCAGCCTTTCTCGATAGCAACCCCGATAACCTTCCTTGCCGCGGCGGGTTTGGCCGCCACTGTCGTCGCAAGCGCCGCGCATGCCGCCGACAAGGTCGCGGTGTTCGAGTTCGAACTCCAGCATGGCGCCCTCGTGCCGGGCGCGCCGACCAAGAAGGAAGCCGAGGACAAAAGGCGCACGATGATCACGGAGCGCCTGCGCGACCATCTCGCAAAATCCGGATTCGAGGTGGTCGACATCCAGCCTTTCGCCGAGAAGGCCGCCGCCGCCAATTTGCGGGCCTGCGGCGACTGCGCCGACGATTTTGCGCAGGAACTCGGCGCGGACTACGCTTTCACCGGCGTTGTCTATAAAGTGTCCGAACTTGTTTTGAGCATGGGCGTTCTTGTCCATGACGCCGCGACATCCCGGCCGGTCGCCACCGCGACGGTCGACCTGCGCGGCAATACGGACGAATCCTGGCGGCGCGCCATCGACTATCTCTATCGCAACGTTTTGGCCGCCAGGCTGGAGAAACTGAAGAAATGACCCAAATGCTGGCCAGCGTCGTCGACCTCGCCGAGGCGGAAATCGCCATTTCCGGCGGCGCCGACATCGTCGATCTGAAGGACCCGAAAGCGGGGGCGCTGGGCGCAGTGTCGATCGAAACCATCCGCCTGGCGGTGCAAGGGATCGGCGCACGCCGCGCCACGAGTGCCGTCTGCGGCGACCTGCCGATGGAGCCGGAAGCGATCCGCGCCAGGGCCGAGGAAGTTGCAGCGACGGGCGTCGACTACGTCAAGATCGGCTTCTTCCCCTCGCCGAATGCCGCAGCCTGCGCGGCGGCGCTTGCGCCGCTCGGCAGGCGGACGAAGCTGATTGCCGTGCTGTTCGCCGACAAGGAGCCGGATTTCGGCCTGCTGGACATTTTCGCAAAACACGGATTCCACGGCGCGATGGTCGACACCGCCGACAAGTCCAGGGGAAGGCTGCTCGATCATCTGCCGCCCGAGCGCATTCCGGCTTTCGTCGATCGCGCGAAATCACTCGGCCTGAAAGTCGGGTTGAGCGGATCGCTCGAGAAGCCCGACATTCCACGTCTCTTGCCGCTCGCGCCTGATTTCCTCGGCTTTCGCGGCGCGCTCTGCGATCTGTCTCAGCGCACCGCCGCGATCGACAAGGAGGCGGTCGAGCATATCCGTTCGCTGATCCCGGAGGAGCGGCAGGCCGATAGCCATGCGAGCGTCGACTACCGGCTGCTCGCGGCGCGCGGATATTCCCCCGGCGCAGTCGATCCGACGCTCGGCACGGACAGGATTTTCGTGCGTGACTTCGTGCTGCCGGTGCAGATAGGCGCCTACAGCTTCGAGCACGGCCATACGCAGAAGGTGCGCTTCGACGTCACCGCCGACGTGCTGCGGGTGACCAGGAATCCCGAGGACATGCGCCATGTATTCTCCTACGACATCATCATGGACGGAATCCGCGCCATCATCGCGCGCGGCCATGTCGAACTGAGCGAGACGCTGGCCGAGCAGGTTGCCTCGCATGTGCTGGAAGACCCCCGCGTCGTGCGGGTGACGGTCACGGTGGAAAAGCTGGAACTCGGCCCCGGCGGCGTCGGTGTCGAGATCGAACGCAAGCGCGCCAGCGAGAAGCCGATGCGCAAGCCCGCCCCGCAGCCGGAGAACACGCAACACGCAATCTCCGGCCCTGCCAAGAAGGGTCTCAGCCGGTGAAGGGCGCCGTCGTCAAGCTCGGCGGCAGCACGGCCGATCACAAGGAGATGGATGTGTGGACCGCCGCACTGGCGGGCTCCAGCCTGCCGCTGGTCATCGTGCCCGGCGGAGGCACCTTCGCGGATGCGGTACGAGACGAACAGCAACGCCTGCGCTTTTCGGATGCCGCCGCGCATGCCATGGCGATCCTCGCCATGGACCAGTTCGGCCACGTCATCCTCGACCGCCATGAGCGATTTTCGCCAGCCCGGTCTCCGGAGGAGATCGATCGAGTTCTTGCGGGCGGAAAGATCCCGGTCTGGCTGCCATCGGCCATGGCCACTCCCGCGCCGGACATTCCGGCTTCCTGGGATATCACCTCGGATTCGGTCGCGGCATGGCTGGCCGGCAGGCTGTCCGCCGGGGCGCTGCTCCTGATCAAGCAGAGCAAGGCTTTCACGAACAAGGACAGCATCGCCGACCTGACGGCGAGGGGTATCGTCGATGCCTGCTTCGCCACCATGCTGCCGGAGCAGGTCGACCTGTTCATCGTCGGCCCGCACGATGCGGCCGCCGCCGCGGCAACGCTGTCCGCCGGCAAGCTGCCGGGAGTCAGAATTCCTCCGGTCGGGCAGTCGGGCGAGGCGGGCTAGGCATGGCCGGCGTCTCTTCAATCCCGGGCCGAGCTTGAGACATGCTGGAGAAGCTGCACACGCCGCGCTGGGCATGGGTCCTGACCGGCTCGGGACACTTCTTCACCGAAAGCTTCGAACTCATCCAGGGCCTGGAACATTGCGACGTCTTCGTCTCCAAGGCGGCGAACGAGGTCTTGCGCATGTACAAGTTGAAGCTCGATTTCCCCGAGACGATGCGCGTGCTGCACGACAAGACGGCGAGTGCGGTGCCGGTCGGCGCCTTCTACCACGGCGTCTACCATACGGTGGTCGTGGCGCCGGCATCGTCGAACACGGTGGCGAAATGCGTGCTCGGCATTTCCGATACGCTCGCTACCAACGTCTTTGCGCAAGCCGGTAAGTGCCGGGTGCCGTCGATCGTCTTTGCCTGCGACACCGCACCCGAACTCGAGACCATGGCGCCGCACGGGCTGGTCAGGGTCTATCCTCGCAGGATCGACCTGGAGAACACCGAGAGGCTGAAGGGCTTCGAGCGCACCACGGTGGTCGAGTCGCTCGCCGATTTGAAGTCGGCGATCGGCGAGCGCAAGATCGAACTGGAGCGCAGCGAACTGGAGCGCACCGAACCGGGCGGCCATGGCTGAGCGGCTGGTCTTCCTTACCGGGCATCTGGCGAGGGCGCGGCTGGAAAAGCTGCTGGCCGGCCTGGGTCGGACCGAATTCGCCTGGGAGGTGGTCGACATCGGCGTCAAGGTCGCGGCGCTGATGACGGTGGAGATCATCGAGAGGCGGCTGAAGCTTCCCGAAGGAGCCGATCGCGCCATCCTCCCGGGGCGGTTCCGAGGCGATTTGGAGCGGCTTTCGGCGCGTTTCGGCATCCCGTTCCAGCGCGGACCCGACGAGATCGCCGACCTGCCCGCCTTTCTCGGCAGGGCCGGCCAGCCGGTCGATCTTTCGCGCCACGACATCCGTATCTTCGCCGAGATCGTCGATGCACCGGGATTGTCGATAGACGCGTTGGTCGCACGCGCACACAAGCTTGCCGCGGCCGGCGCCGACGTCATCGATATCGGCTGCCTGCCGGAGACGCCGTTCTCGCTGCTCGGCGAAGCCGTGCGGACGCTGAAGGCGGAAGGATTTTCGGTCAGCGTCGACTCCGCCAATATCGGCGAGCTGGCTGCCGGGGCAAAGGCAGGCGCGGACCATGTCCTCAGCCTCGACGAGAACACGCTGCCAATGGCCTTCGAGCACGAGGCGACCCCGGTGCTGATCCCGTCGGTCCCCGGCGACCTGGATTCGCTCGGGCGCGCCATCGAGATGGCGGCAAAGGCCGGGATCGCCTTCATCGCCGATCCCGTTCTCGACCCGATCCATTTCGGCTTCGCACAATCGATCGGCCGCTTCGTCGAGGCGCGCCGCCGCTGGCCGGAGGTCGAATTGCTGATGGGCACCGGCAACCTAACGGAGCTCACCGACGCCGACAGTTCCGGCGTCACCGCGCTCCTTGCCGGCCTGTGTTCGGAACTCGACATACGCAACGTGCTCGCCGTCCATGT
>JALYWP010000171.1 GCA_030852655.1 Pseudomonadota bacterium
TAGCGGCGGTTGGCGAGGTCGGTGACGAGGAAGGCGAAGGGGTAGGTGAACGCGCCCCAGGTCAGGATGTCGGCCAGCGCAAACCCGCCGATCTCCCCGTTCACCGGGAACTGGACGAGCACGTTCGAGGCCACGACGACAAGCGCCATGGCCGCCACGAAGGGCACATAGGAGGATAGCCGGGGCATTTTTTTATCCTGGGTGATGGAACCAGTCGGGTGGCCGAAGCCACCCGGAAGCAATCAGGCGGCAGCCTGCTCGGCGGTCTTCTTGGCGACCTGCTTCTTGAGAAGCCGGGCGCGCTGCGACAGTTCCGCGGCGTCGGCCTTGGCGAGGAAAGCGTCGAGGCCGCCGCGATGCTCGACCGAACGCAGCGCGTGTGCCGAAATGCGCAGACGCACATTCTGGTTCAGCGCTTCCGAGATCAGCGTCACCTTGACGAGATTCGGCAGGAACTTGCGCTTCGTCTTGTTATTGGCGTGGCTGACATTGTTGCCGGACAGCACGGCCTTGCCAGTCAGTTCGCACATACGGGACATTTGCTATACCTTCAGGTCTCAACAGCCGCGACGTCGGCGCACCGGCACTATGGCGCGCAGTCGCTTCTAGCGGCCTCATGGAAAAGTCGGCGTTCCATAGTGGCATTTGCCGCTTGCGTCAAGCGCATCGACCAAGAGTCGCCGGGTGTTCACCATCCGCCCGTTCCACAGAATGGCCCGATTTCAAGGCAGTATCGCGGGGAGAAGGTCGACCTGACGCTTGACGGCGCCGACCACACCCGAGATTTCCGTCTGCCATGCTCCGAACCCTTGCTTTTGCCGTCGCGATCCTGCTTGCCGGGCCAACGCAAGGCTCTGCCGCGCCGCAGGCGCCGCTCTATCGCGGCGAATATACGCTATCCTTCCTCGGCCTGCCGGTCGGCCGCGTCAATTTCGACAGCCGCGTGGACCGCGAAACCTATTCGATCGAGGGCGAGGCCTCGGCTGCCGGGCTCGGCGTGTTCTTCTACGATACGACCGGCAAGATCACCGCCTCCGGACGTTTCACGGACGGCGTCCAGGCAGATCGTTTCCGGGCCGAATACCGCTACGACAAGAAGCCGACACTGGTCGACATTCGTTTTGCCGGTGGCGATGTCGTCGAGGTCGTCAACGATCCACCACTGAAGAAGCGCGGCAAGGACTGGGTGCCGATCCAGCCGCCGGACCTCAACTCCGTGGTCGATCCCATCGCCGCGACGCTGGTCAAGGCTGACAGGCTGGAGGACGTCTGCACGGGCGGCGCACGCATGTTCGATGGCGAATTGCGCGCCGACCTCGGGCTCTCCTACGTCACGAGGGGCGAGATGTCGGTCAAGGGTTTCGACGGCCCGACCGTCACCTGCCGGTTGAAGTTCACCCCCACGGCGGGCTACCGCAAAGGCCGCCGGGCGCTCGAATACCTCAGGACCAAGAGTCGGATCATGGTGACATTTGCCCAGATCGGCGAAACCGGCATATACGCGCCTGTTCATGCCACGATTGGCACCCGGATCGGCATGATCACGGTGCGGGCGCGGCGGTTCGAGGCCTTGTAGGCGCCGGAGGAAGGTTCCCGCGCCGGAGAATTGTTGATGGCGCGCGCAACCCTGATAGGCTTCTCGGCTGTCGCCATGTGGGCGCTGCTCGCGCTCCTGACCGATGCGTCCGGCACGACACCACCCTTCTTGCTGTCCGCCATCACCTTCGCCATCGGCACGGCGGTTGGCCTGATCGCGCGGCCTTTCACGCCCGCCCCCGACCGGCCAACGAATATCCCGCTCCAGGTCTGGGTCATCGGCATTGGCGGCCTGTTCGGCTACCACTTCTTCTACTTCACGGCGCTGCGCAACGCGCCGGCGGTGGAGGCAAGCCTGATCGCCTATCTCTGGCCGCTCCTCATCGTGCTCGGTTCGGCGCTGATGCCGGGCGAACGGCTGCAATGGCATCATGTCGCCGGGGCGCTTCTCGGGTTCGCCGGCGCTGCGCTTATCGTCACCAAGGGCGGCGGGCTGGCCTTCGAAAGCCGCTATGTTTTCGGCTACGCGATGGCAGGTGTCTGCGCCTTTCTGTGGTCGGCCTATTCGCTTCTGTCCAGACGCTTCCCGGCCGTGCCGACCAGCATTGTCACCTGGTTCTGCGCGGCGACCTCGGCGCTGTCGCTTGCTTGCCATTTCGCACTAGAGGAAACCGTGCTCCCAGCCACCACCGGCCAGTGGCTTGCCGTTCTCGGCCTCGGCCTGATGCCGGTGGGCGCTGCCTTCTATGCTTGGGACATCGGGGTCAAGCGCGGCAACATCCAGGTGCTGGGAGCGGCAAGCTATGCCGCGCCACTGCTTTCGACGCTCATCCTGATCGTTGCCGGCTTCGCCGAGCCGACGCTGCGCATCCTCGCAGCCTGCGTGCTGATCACCGGTGGGGCGGTGCTTGCGGCAAAGTCCATGCTGTTTGCTCGCAAGGAGGCGACGCCCGCAACAGCGGACAATACAGCCGCATAGCTTTCCTATACCGGCTTGCCCGGCTCCCGGCCGGGTTCGGCAAGCTCGAACTGTGAAAAATCGAAACCCGGCGCCACGGTGCAGCCGACCAGTGTCCAGTCGCCAAGGCTGCGCGCCGTCTGCCACGAGTTCGCCGGCACCACGGCCTGCGGCCGTTCGCCTGCACCGAGATCGTTGCCCAGCAGGAAACGCGCCGCGCCCTGCGCCTCGTCGAAAAGGCGCAATTCGAGCGGCGCCCCGGCATAAAAGTGCCAAACCTCGGCGGCGTCCCTGACGCGGTGCCAGGCCGATACGTCGCCGCCTTCGAGCAGGAAATAGATCGCGGTCGAACGGCCGCGCCCGCCTGCCGGATCGTCGCTACCCCCGTTGTCCCTGAACGTCTCGGCATACCAGCCGCCCTCGGGGTGGCGGGCCAGCCCAAGCG
>JALYWP010000198.1 GCA_030852655.1 Pseudomonadota bacterium
GCAATGCCTCGTTGGCCACCTTGAAGCCGGTGTCGGTGACGAGGCGTTTGGCCATCGCCGACCATTTGCCCGCATCGGCCGCGCGTGCGTCCAGCTTCGCGGCTGCCGCATAGAGAAAGACCCGCGCCGCCTGCAACTCCGTTTCCATGTCGGCCAGCCTGAACTGCAGCGCCTGGAATTCGTTGAGCTTCTGCCCGAAGGCCTTGCGTTCCGCAGTATAGGCCAGCGCCTTGTCGAGGGCAGCTTGCGCGCCGCCCAGCGAGCAGGCGGCGATGTTCAGGCGTCCGCCGTCCAGTCCGGCCATGGCAATGCGAAAGCCTTCGCCCTCGGCCGAAAGCAGGTTTTCGGCCGGCACGCGGCAATCGGCCAGGATTACCTGCCGGGTGGACTGCATGTGCCAGCCCATCTTGTTCTCCAGTGCCCCGAAGGAGAGGCCGGGCGCGTCCTTCGGCACGATGAAGGTCGAGATGCCCTTTGGCCCCTCCGCGCCGGTGCGCGCCATCACGATATAGACGTCGCTGTCGCCCGCACCCGAGATGAACTGCTTCGTGCCGTTGAGCACATAGTCGCCGCCGTCGCGCACCGCCCTCGTCTTCAGTGCCGCCGCATCGGAGCCCGAACCGGGTTCGGTCAGGCAATAGGAGCCCAGCCATTCCATCGCGGTCAGCTTGGGCACGAATTTCTGCCGCTGCGCCTCGCTGCCGTAGCGGTCGATCATCCATGCGGTCATGTTGTGGATCGAAACGAAGGCGGAGAAAGCAGGGCAGGCGCGGGAAAGGGCTTCGAACACCAGCACCGCATCCAGCCGGCCGAGGCCGGCACCGCCGACATCTTCAGAACAATAGATGCCGCCGAAGCCGAGTGGCCCGGTCTCGCGGATCACGTCGGCCGGGAAATGCCGCTCGCGGTCCCAGTCGAGCGCGTTCGGCGCGACGCGATCCTCCGCGAAGGCCTCGGCCATCGCCTGTATCGCGCGCTGGTCCTCGTTCAGCTCGAACTGGCCGGCCGGAGCATCCGCCTTGGCGTCCATCACGTCCTCCTGCGGCGTTTTTTGGCTATGCGCAGGTGACAATCTAGACCAATGGCGTGCCCGTGCAAAATCGGGCCGGCAAGCGTGTGCTGGACGCACAAGGGAGCCTGACATTTCGAGTCTGCCGCACGATGCTTGCCAGAACCGGCTCGGGGTCGTCGGACACGATGCGTTACGGGTTCTCCTCGAACCATTTCACGATATCCGGCATGTTCTTTTCGAAGCCGCCGGGCATGAAGACGTTGAACAGCGCCGCCGGTGCGTCCGTCCGGTTGGCGAAGTCGTGCGTGGTGCCCGCGGGGACGACGATCACGCTGCCGGCCGGCGCGTCGATCCACTTTTCGCCCACCAGCATCGACATCGTGCCTTCGACGATGCGAAAAATCTCGTCGTTCGCCTCGTGCGAATGTGCGCCGGGGCCTTCGCTCCTCGGCTCCAGCCGCCATTCGGACACCGAATAGGCGTCGTCCGTCTCCTCGCCGTCGGCGTGGAAGACAGCGCGCATTCCCGGCATTCGATATTCGCGGCCGTCTCCGGCCAGGCGAATGACGGGTTTCCTCTTGCGCTCGCTGTTCATTGTTCTACTTGCTCCTGCCGCAAGGATACCAGCCGCTGCCTTCCCGCGCAAAAAGAAGCGCCCGGCCGAGGGACCGAGCGCTTCCGTTGCCTGAGCTACCCTGAGCGCAGGGGCTCAGCTCATGATTCGATAGCCAATCTTATTTTAGCTGGGACTGAAACGCCAGCAGGACTTTTGGCGGCTGCACGCACTGACCGGCCATTTGCGCGAGCCGCATTCAGGCTGATCAGTTCACCGTTCCACGGGGGCGATGAACTGGTCGAGCTTATATTTTCGGCGCAATTGCGGACGGAAAACCGGTTTCCACTTTTCCTGGAATTGCTCTAGCTTATGGCCATGACGGATACGGGTCACAAATCGGGGGTGTCGATGGCCACGGGACTGCTCGCCCAGATCAGGGGAATCTTCGAAGGCGATCCGGGCGTGCGCAAGGTCGCCGACGATCCGGTGCTCTCGGCCGAGCTGCTGCTGCTTTTCCGCATGATCCTGGCCGACGGGCAGGTGTCCGACAGCGAGATGGCGGTATTCCGCCGCATCTGCGCGGACTCCTTCGGCATCGGCGCGGAGTCGATCGAGGGCGTCGTCGAGTACCTCAACGATTTCGGCTACGAGACCAACGGCGCGCAGGCGATCGGCATGTTCCGCGAACTCGACGTCGAGCGCCGCAGGCTGCTCGCCCGCCACATGGCCGAGATCGCCAAGGCCGACAGCCAGCTTGCCGAGAACGAGGTCAGGCTTCTGCGCCGCACGCTGGACCTGCTTGGCATCAGCCCGGTCGATCTGGTGAAGCCGCAGGCCTAGCTTCAAGCCGCCGCCAGGCTGAGTTCCACCGCCACGGGCACGTGGTCGGACGGCTTTTCCCAGGCGCGGACATGCTTGTCGATCGAGGTGGCGGCCAGCAGGTTCGCCGCCTCGGGGGACAGCATCAGATGGTCGATGCGGATGCCGTTGTCCTTCTGCCAGGCGCCGGCCTGGTAGTCCCAGAACGTATAGACGGCGGCGTCCGTGGTCGCCCGCACCGCTTCGGTGAAGCCGATGTTCTCCAGCCGCCGGAAGGCTTGCCTCGTCGCCGGCTGGAACAGCGCGTCGTTCACCCAGTTCTCCGGAAAGCGCGCATCCACAGGCTCGGGGATGACGTTGTAGTCGCCGGCCATCACCAGCGGCTCCTCCAGTTCAAGCCGCCCGGCCGCCCAGCGCTCCAGCCGCTCCATCCAGGCGAGCTTGTAGGGGAATTTGACCGGATCGCCGACCGGGTTGCCGTTGGGCAGATAGAGCGACACGACGCGCAGCGCGCCTTTGTCGGTCGAGAACACGCCCTCGATGAAGCGCGCATGGTCGTCGGCATCGTCGCCCGGCAGGCCGCGGTTCACCTCGTCGAAGCGCAGCTTCGACAGGATGGCGACGCCGTTGAACCCCTTCTGTCCCAGCGTCTCGACATTGTAGCCCAGCGCCTCGACCTCGAGCCGCGGGAATCCCTCGTCCAGCGTCTTGATCTCCTGCAGGCAGACGATGTCCGGGTCGGCTTCCCTGAGCCAGTGCAGCAGATTGTCGATGCGGGCGCGCACGCCGTTGATGTTCCAGGTCACGATCTTCATGCGCCGATGGTTAGCATGGCGGCCGGCCGTCATCATCTGAAAAAGCCGGCTTGTCCCATGATGCTGACAGCAGGCGGCGGCAATCCCGCCGCCCGCCGTCGTTTCGTCACGCCGGTTGCGGAACGCTGCCGATGTCGCGCGCGCGCAGGCCGTAATAGACGACGCCGGCGATCGCCACGCCGAAGAACCAGCCATAGACGCCCCACCAGGACGGCAGCCAGTTGGTGAAGTTGGGCAGGATGGACGAGAACAGTATGCCGATGCCGAAGGCGATCATCGCGTTCATGTGCCAGCCGTTCTGGAACCGGTATTCGCCATTTTCGCGATAGAGGTCCTCGACGTTCAGCCAGCCTTTGCGGATCATGTAGTAGTCGACCATCATCACCCCGAAGATCGGCCCCATCGTCGCGCCGATCACATTGACGAAATGCGCGGCCCCGCTTTCCCAGGGTGCGAAGGGATAGAGCACCAGCGCGATCAGGGCGGCGATGTAGCCACCCTTCTTGAAGGTGATGTGCTTGGGGAACACGTTGGCGAAGTCGAAGGCCGGCGACACGAAGTTGGCCACCACGTTGATGCCGAGCGTGGCCACCGCGAAGGTGAGCGCGGCCAGCAGCGCCAGGAACCAGCTGTCGAACTTGGCCGAGATCTGGTCGGGATGCAGCAGCACCTCGCCATAGACCTGGAAGGCGGCGATGGTCGTGATGCCGGCCACCAGCGAGAACAGGATGAGGTTCACCGGCAGGCCCCAGATGTTGCCGATCTTCAGCGAGCGTTCGTCGGGCGAATAGCGCGAGAAGTCGCAGAAGTTCAGGTAGAGCGCCGCGAAATAGGTCACCCAGATCGCCGCCACCGCCATCAGCGCCTCGACGGAGCCCGGCATGCCCGGCACGCCGGCGTCCTTGGTCTTCTCCAGGAGAACGTCCATCGGGATGTCGCCGTTGAGCGAAATGCCGCCGGCCTTGATGACGAGATAGATTGCGAGGATCAGCATCATCACCCAGACCGCCGGCCCGGCCCAGTCCTGGAAGCGGCGCACCGTCTCCATGCCGCGCTGGATGATCAGGAGTTGCAGCGCCCAGATCACGACGAAGCAGATCACCTCCAGCGTCGAATGGCCGAGGAAGTGGCTGGTCTGGTGGAATTCGAGCATGCCTTCGTTGCGGATCAGGAGCGCGACGATCGCGCCGGCCGCGAAGGCCGTCTGCGCGCCGTACCAGAAGCAGGCGACGATGGCGCGCACGAGCGCCGGCAGGTTCGCGCCCCAAATGCCGAAGGAGGCGCGGGCCAGCACGGGGAAGGGTACGCCGGTCCTGACACCTGCGATGCCGATCATGTTCATAAGGACGTAGATGATCAGCGAGCCTACGCCGATGGCGATCAGGAAATTGACGAAGCTGCCGCAGAACAGGAACAGGCTGGCGGCGAGATAGTAGCCCCACAGGCTGTGGACGTCCGACGTCCATACGTTGAAGATCGAGAACGGACCCCAGTTGCGCTCCTTGGCGGGCGCGAGGTCCTCATTGTACAATTGTGGCGATGCATTCTGTATCGTCATTGTGGTGTCCCCTTGCAGGCCAGCCTCTCCCTTGCCGGCTTCCGCAGGGTGAGGCCGCCCCTTGAGTCTGTCAACGAAACCGGCCGTTGCCCGGGGAAATCGACGCCTCTTGCGCGTTTCGCTCCGCCTTTTGAAACAGGAATGAAATCAGCCCGTTAGTTCAATCGCCCCGTCGCTTCCCAGATTAGCCATCAAGTCTTTCAATGGAATCTTGAAGCGGCTGCGGACAATGGATCGGGCAAAAGCGCGGCAAGAGAGGGTCGGCACCGTGCAGGCCTATCCCCTCGCTTGCGATTTCCAGCACTTGGCC
>JALYWP010000202.1 GCA_030852655.1 Pseudomonadota bacterium
CTGTCATCCGCTTTAGGGAATTCAGGCTGCCATTGCCTCGAACTGTTCCTTGAGCGACGGGGCTGGGTTGAAGGCAAATCGGCCCTGCCGCTTGCGCATCATGTGCACCATCTCCATGCCGGCCAAACTAGCAACTGCTGCTGAGAAGGCCTTGAAGCTCAGCATCGGTCGCCAGAGATAATCGCCTCCCGGTTGGTCCGGCTGCCGTCGATGACGATGCGCTCGGGTCGGCCGTGGCGAGGCCATTGAGATGGCCCAGGAGACCGGTGCTGTCCCGGTCCTATTCTGGCTCTACTAAGGGGCGGCTCGAATAGAATAATGCTCACCCACCGTCTACCCCGCCCTGAGCAGCCTTACCGCCTCGTCCCGCCCGAACAGATAGAGCAGAACCCTGAGCGCCTGGCCGCGTTTGCTCTGCAAATCCGGGTCGCGTGACAGGATCAGCCTGGCGTCGTCGCGCGCGACTTCCAGCAGATCGCTATGGAACTCGATCCGCGCCACCTGGAAGCCCGGCGTGCCGGACTGCCGCGTACCCAGCAATTCGCCTTCACCGCGAAGCTTCAGATCCTCCTCGGAGATGAGGAATCCGTCCTCGGTCTCGCGCATCACGGACAGGCGGCGCTTGGCTGTCTCGCCGAGCGGGTCTTTGTAGAGCAGCACGCAGGATGACGGTTTTGATCCGCGCCCGACACGGCCGCGCAACTGGTGGAGCTGGGAGAGTCCGAAGCGTTCGGCGTGCTCGATCACCATGATCGTCGCGTCGGGCACGTCGACGCCGACCTCGATCACGGTCGTGGCGACGAGGATCTTGGTCTCGCCCTCCTTGAAGGCCCGCATCGCCTCGTCCTTTTCTACGCCCTTCATGCGGCCGTGGACGAGCCCGACCGCGGCACCGAATTCGTGCTTGAGCGTAGCGAAGCGATCTTCGGCAGACGTCAGCTTGATCTCGTCGGAATCTTCGACCAGCGGGCAAATCCAGTAGACCTTCTGGCCCTCGGCAATCTGGTCCGAGATGCGGTGGACGAGTTCGTCAATTCGGTCGAGCGGCAGCGTCACCGTCCTGATCGGCTGGCGTCCCGCCGGCTTCTCGGTCAGCCTGGACACGTCCATGTCGCCGAACGCCGTCAGCACCAGTGTGCGTGGGATGGGGGTCGCCGTCATCACCAGCATGTCGGGTGCATCGCCCTTGGCGGTGATCGCCAGCCGCTGGTGCACGCCGAAGCGGTGCTGTTCGTCCACCACCGCCAGCACGAGGTCGCGGAACGCCACCTGTTCCTGGAACAGCGCATGCGTGCCGACCACGATGTCGATCGATCCATCCGCGAGGCCGGCAAGTGTAGCGCTGCGCTCGCGCCCTTTTTCGCGACCGGTCAGGATAGCGACAGCCAGCCCGGCGCGCACGGCGAGCGGCGTTATCGTGGCAAGATGCTGTCGCGCGAGAATTTCGGTCGGCGCCATCAACGCGGCCTGGCCACCGGCTTCCACGGCACGCGCCATGGCGAGCAGCGCCACCACCGTCTTGCCGGAACCGACGTCGCCCTGCAGCAGCCTCAGCATACGTTCGGGATCGGCGAGGTCGGCATTGATCTCGGCCAGCGCGAACTCCTGCGAGCCGGTCAGCGAATAGGGCAGGGCCTTGCGGATGGCGTCCTCGATCCTGCCGTCGCCGGTCAGCGGCCGCCCCGACAGCTGGCGGACATTGGCGCGCATCAGCGCGAGCGAGAGTTGCCCGGCCAGGAACTCGTCATAGGCGAGCCGCCGCCATGCGGCTCCTTCCGGCGACACGTCGAGCGGTGCGGCCGGATCGTGCAGCCGCTTCAACGCTGCCTCGAAGGCAGGAAAGGTCTGCTTCTTCCCCACCGCCGGATCGAGCCAGTCGGGCAGGGCAGGGAGGCGGGCCAGCGCGCCGCCGATCGCGCGGCGCAAGACCTTGCCCGAAAGCCCCGCAGTCAGCGGATAGACCGGCTCCACCAGCGGCAGGCTGCCGGCTTCGCCCGCGGGCGCGATATGGTCGGGATGCACCATGCTCGGCCGGCCGTTGAACCATTCCATGCGGCCGGACACGACGACATGCTCGCCGACCGGCATCTGCTTTTCGAGATAGGCGGCGTGAGCGTGGAAGAAGGTCAGCGCGATCTCGCCCGTCTCGTCATGCGCATAGACTCTGTAGGGCACCGAGCGCTTGCCGCGCGGCGGCGGCTGGTGACGGTCGATCCTCACGTCCAGCGTGACGATCGCGCCCTCCGCCGCGCCGGCGATGCCCGGGCGGTTCCTCCGGTCGATCACCGAATGTGGAAGCGTGAACAGCAGGTCTCCAACCCGCGCATTCCGGTCACCGAGATCGGCCGGCACCACCTTCTCGATCAGGCCCGCGACCTTCGGCCCGACGCCTTCCAGCGAGGTGATCGGCGCGAATAGCGGGTCGAGGAGGGAGGGTCTCATGGTTTCGGGATGCGCTGCGGAAGCATTTCGCGACATTAGGCTTCGGCCCTTGCGTTGCAAGCATGACACCGCTCGTCATCCACGCTATATGCGCCGCACGCGAAGGAATGACGATGACCGGCATGGTGCGATCGAGCGAGGGACTGGACGCGCGGCGACGAAAGCTGCTCTTCCGCTCGTGGCATCGCGGCATACGCGAGATGGACCTGATCCTCGGCGGCTTTGCCGATGCTGCCATTGCCACCTTGACCGACGCCGAATTGCACCAATATGAGCACCTCCTCGAGGTGCAGGACGCCGACCTTCTCTCCTGGGTCACCGGCACAAATCCAATTCCCGCCGCCTTCGACACGCCAGTTTTGAAGAAGATCATGGCCTCCCGGCCTGCCTAGAGAACGATTTCCGCCTGTTGAACGATTTATGAGCCTGCTTGAAAAAATCGGCCTGCCGAAAGGCGGAACCGGCCAGTTCATCGTCGACGGCGTCGCCGACGGTTTCGAGGCCTTTGCGCTTGCTTCCGCAGCCGCCGAGGTCGCGCCCGACGGGCCGCTGCTCTTCGTCGCCCGCGACGGCCAGCGCCTGCCCGTCATCATCGAGGCGCTCGCCTTCGCAGCACCCGACCTGCCGGTGCTCGAATTCCCGGCCTGGGACTGCCTGCC
>JALYWP010000215.1 GCA_030852655.1 Pseudomonadota bacterium
GCCGTAGATCGGAACCAGGGCGCCGCTGATCGTGGCGTTCTCAGGCGAGGCGAGATGCACGATCGCGTCGGCTGCCGCGTCGAGGTCGACCCATTTCGAGAAATCCGCCTTCGGCATGGCCTTGCGATTGGCCGGCGTGTCGAGCGTCGATGGCGCCACCGCATTGACGAGAATGCCGTCGCCTTTCAATTCCTCGGCAAGCGTGACCGTAATTGCGGCGACGGCCGCTTTGCTCGCCGCATAGGCCGACATCGCCGCACCCCTGCGCGGATCGAGGCCCGGTCTGGCGGTCACATTGACGATGCGGCCCGCCGTCTTGGTGGCGCGCATCGCGCCGGCGGCGGCATGGCAGCAGAGGAAGGCGGTTCTCGCATTGGCGTCGATCATCGCGGCGAACGCATCCGAAGCTTTCTCGCCGACCGGCGACATGGCGAAAGCGCCGGCGCAATGGATGGATGCCCAGAGGTCGGGTATGGCGGCATAAAAGGCATCGACAGACACGGCGTCGCCGAGGTCGACATCGGGCGCGAGTCTCACCCGGTCATGCCTGGAGAACGCAAAATCCTTGGGCGCCGAGGCGCGGCTGGTCGGCACATGACAGAAAGCGCCTTCGTCGAGCAGACTTGCCAGCACCGCGCCGCCGAGCGCGCCGGTGCCGCCCGTCACCACCACTGTCCTGCCCGCAAACGCGCTCGCCATCGGTTCAGTCCACCGCGATCTCGATCAGATAGGGCCTTCTTGCCGCCTGCGCCCGCCGCAATGCATCCGGCAGGCCGGACGGCGAGGCGAGGCGCTCGGCCGCCATGCCGTAGGCCTCGGCGATCCTGGCGAAATCCGGCGGCGCCGGGGAGACGCCGACCGGCTCGACCCCGACGCCACGCATCGAGGTCTCGATCTCGCGGTAGCCGGAATTGTTCCAGACGACGAAAATGACCGCTGCATCCGCTTCGACCGCCGCGGCAAGCTCGGGCAGCGAGAACTGGAAGCCACCGTCGCCGGAAAGGCAGACGATGGTGGCGTCCGGCATGGCGAGCGCTGCTCCGATCGCCGCCGGCGGGCCGTAGCCGAGCGCGCCGAAGCCAGTCGCGGCGTTGAACCAGCCGCCCGGCCGGTCATGGTCGTAATAGAGGTTGGCGGCATAGATCGGTTGCGTGGAATCGCCGACGATGATGGCGCCCGGCAGCGTGTCGCGTATGACCTCGACGGCTTCGAGTTGCGGCTGCATGTAGGCCGGCAATTCGTTGCGGGCTGCGTCGCGGGTGGCCTGCGCCCGCCCGGCGCCGTTCGCCTCGCCGCTCGGATCGAGGCCTGCCAGGGCCGCAAGCAACGCCTCCAGCGCCGTTGTGCAATCCGCTTCGATCGCGACGGTCGCCGGATGGCGCGCGAGCTGCTCGGCGTCTATGTCGATGCGCACGAGATTGCCGGGCAGGTGGAAGCCGCCATCGGCATTCATGTCGTAGTCGGTCGGCCCGAATTCGGTGCCGGCCGCGATCACGAAATCAGCCTCGCCGATAAGCTTGCGGACCGATGCCAGGCTGGGGCTCGCCGGTATGGCGAGCGGATGGGCGTGCATCAGGCCGCGCGCATTGACCGTGAGCACGACCGGCGCATCGAGCGTTTCGGCGAGGCGTTTGAGGGGCGCTTCGGCCGACCTTGCGCCGCCGCCGGCAAGGATCAGCGGGCGTGTCGCCTTCGCGGCAAGCGCGGCCGCCTTGGCGACCGGCGCCGCTTCGGGCGCGGGCGGGGCGGCGTTGGCGAGCTTAGGCGACAGGCCGTCCGCCGGCAGGACCATTATGTCGGTCGGAATCTCGATATGGACCGGTCCCGGCCGGGCGCCGGCAAACAGCGCGAAGGCATCGGCGAGCGCGCCGGGCAATTGGTCGGGCCTGGCGATGCGGCGCGACGACAGGGCCACCTTCTCCATCATGCCGCGCTGGTCGGGCAACTCGTGCAGATGGCCGAGACCCTTGCCGAGCGTTGCGGTCGCGTTGACGCCGGAGATCACCAGCATCGGCACCGAATCGGCGCGCGCCTGCCCGATCGCGGTGATCGTGTTGGTGAGACCGGGCCCGGTGATGACGAAGGCGACGCCGGGCTTCCCCGAAGCCCGCGCATAGCCATCGGCCATGAAGCCCGCGCCCTGCTCGTGGCGCGGCGTGACGTGGCGTATCTTCGAGCCGGCGAGCCCGCGATAGA
>JALYWP010000274.1 GCA_030852655.1 Pseudomonadota bacterium
CACGGGCTCCGGGGACATGCGCCAAAGCAGCTCCATCTGGTTCTCGGTGAGCGCCGTGCCGAGCGGCGCGACCGCGTTCTCGAAGCCCGCCTGCGCCAGCGCGATCACGTCCATGTAGCCCTCGACCGCGATCACCGTGCCGCTCTTCTGCATCGCCTTGCGGGCGCGGGCGAAATTGTAGAGCACGTTGCCCTTGTGGAAGAGTTCGGTCTCCGGCGAATTGAGGTATTTGGCCAGCGCGTCGCTCGCCATCGCACGCCCGCCGAAGGCGATGATGCGGCCGCGCGAGTCCGGGATCGGGAACATGATGCGATCGCGGAAATAATCGTAGGACACCGGGATGTCGTCGCCGTGGCGCACCAGGCCGCAGGCTTCGATCTGCGCCTTTTCGACGCCTTTCGAGGCGAGGAATTCCTTCAATGCGTTTCGGCTTTCGGGCGCATAGCCGAGGCGGAAGGACTGTTGCGTGGCCGGCGTCAGGCCACGGTCACGCAGATAGGCGCGGGCCTTTGCGCCGGCGGCGGACTGAAGCTGGTCCTGAAAGAACGCAGTCGCCATCTCCATGACGTCGATCAGGCTGGTGCGTTCCTTTTCGCGCCGCTCCGCGCGCTCGTCGCGCACCGGCATCGGCACGCCGGCAAGGGCGGCGATGCGCTCGACCGCCTCCGGGAAGCTCACACCCTCGAGTTCGGTCAGGAAGCGAAAATGGTCGCCGGACACGCTGCAGCCGAAGCAATGATAGCGGCCCTTCTTGTCCTCGCAGTGGAAGCTGGGCGATTTTTCGCCGTGAAAGGGACAGCATGCCCAATAGTCGCCGCGCTGGGCGTTGGTCTTCTTCCGGTCCCACGAGACGCGCTGGCCGATGACCGATGAAATCGGCACGCGGTCGCGTATCTCGTCGAGAAAGGCGTTGTCGAAGCGCATATCGGGGCTCTGCTTCGCTCTGATATAGCTATCGTGCGAAGTGTCCGCGACTCCTATTCGAGCGCATTCCCGGTTTTCACAGGCCGTCCCCATTGCCGAGCAGAAACTACAGTTGTATATACACTGGAGATTTTGATGCGTGTCATCCGAGAGCATTCCATCTGGGAATTCGAGTGGAATGAGAACAAGGCACGATCAAACTTTGAAAAGCATGGCATAACATTCGAGGAGGCTGCCGAAGCGCTGGCGCATCCTCACTTGGAGCAAGAGAGCAACAGGAATGGAGAAGTGCGGGTGCTGGCCATTTGCCCGCTTTCTATGCGCATCATCGCCGTCATCTATACGTTGAGAGGCGAAAAGCGCAGGGTCATTTCGGCTAGGGCAGCACGCGATTATGAACAAAGAGAATATCGTCACATATACGCTGGATGAGATTCGCGAAAAGTTGGCACGCGGCGAATCCAGATCCGACTGGACGCGCGTCGATGCGATGACCGACGAGGAGATCGAAGCGCAGATGCGCGACGATCCCGACTGGGCTGATTTCATCGATTTCGACTGGTCGAACGCGGTCGCCGTCTATCCGCAGCCGAAGAACCCCGTCTCGATCCGCCTCGATTCCGACGTGCTCGATTTCTTCAAGGCGAGCGGCAAGGGCTACCAGACGCGCATCAATGCGGTGCTGCGCCACTTCATGCAGGAAAGCCTGAAGAACAAGAAGGCCGGTTGAGTCGGCGATTGTCCCCTTCGGAAGCCGGGCCGGCACAGGCAGCATTTCCAATTGATGCGCTGCCTCGCGGCGACACGGTCGAAATTCTGCATATCCGGCACACGTCCCGGAGGCCATCCAGGTCGCTGTGAATCAGGAAAGGCGGCCGTTGCGGGCCGCCTCCCCTGTCAGCCGTGTCCCGGCAGGCGGCGTTACTGCGCCGCGATGATGCCGCCGATGATGCCCGAGGCGATGGAGATCAGCAGGAAGTCGTTGTCGACCTTTATCCACTGCTGGCCGTGGGCCGGGCGGCGCAGGCCGTGGCGATGCCAGTCGCGCACGGCATGCCTGCGCTGCCAGGACGGTACCTTGTGGCCGCGCGCCCAGCGGTGCTTCTTCACCTTCTTCTTGTGATACTTGTTGTAGGAAGGCTTCTTGTTCCAATGGGAGTCCTGGCGCTCGTAGCGCGGCGGCTCGTGCCTCGGGCCGGCCTGCGCCTGGGAAATCGGAAGCGCCAGCATCGAGAGCGCGACGGCGGAGAGGACGAGACGTTTCATGGGGTACTCCTTGGTTGTCGATGCCCCGAGGATTACGATCCGCCACATGAACCGAAACTGAATGCATGGATTACGTTTTTGTAATGGATTCAAGTGCTTGAAAAAATAAGCTGAGATGCTGACTCGGGACCGGAGAGGTGCGGTCAAGGTTGGCATGCCCGCCGGGGACGGCGCCGCGGCCCTTCGGCCCGCCGCCATTTTCCGATACGGTCCATCACCGCCGAATAACTTGATCCAACCGACAAAAAAATTATCCGGCTAAGCGAATATCGGGTAATAGGACTGCCATGAATCACGACAGGACCACAATGTACGCGGCCGCCCGCGGCGGCCATCAGGAGCGCTCGCAATGAGCGGCTCACTCGTCCTCCTGCATCTCGCCGGCGCGGTGGCGCTGCTGCTCTTCGCCACCAGGCAGGTGCGCACCGGCGTGGAGCGCGCCTATGGCGACGTGCTGAGGATGCGTTTGCGGTCGATCCTGAAGAATCCGCTGCTCGCCGTCGGCGCCGGTGCGGTTCTGGCGATCTGCCTGCAGAGCGCGACGGCGGTCACGCTCATCGTCGGCTCCTTCGCCGGCTCTGGCATCGTCGGGGGAACCGCCGGGCTGCTTGCGGTCCTCGGCGCGGATGTGGGTTCCGCAATGGTGGTCAAGCTGCTCAGCTTCGACCTCGAAGTGCTGACGCCGATCTGTCTGGTCGCCGGCACCGTGCTGTTCATGGCGACGTCGCGCCGCGACCTGCTCCAGCTCGGCCGCATCCTGATCGGCATCGGCCTGCTCATCCTGTCGCTGCGCCTGATCGGAGAGGCCTCCGAGCCGCTGCGCGAGAGCGAGATACTGCCGGTCGTCGTCAACTATCTGTCGGGCGACCCGGTTACGGCCTTCCTCCTCGCCGCGATCATGACCTGGCTCTTCCATTCCAGCGTCGCGGCGATCCTGCTGGTCGTGGCGCTTGCCGCGCGCGGCCTCGTCCCTGCCGAGCTCGGCGTCGTGCTCGTGCTCGGCGCCAATCTCGGCGGCGGCATCATCGCCGTCATCCTGTCGCGCGCCACGCCGCCGAAGGCCCGCATCGTGCCGCTCGGCAATCTCATCATGCGTGGCGTGGGCGCGATCCTGGCACTTTCGGCGCTCATCCTGTTCAGCCCGCCGCTCGGCCTGCTCGGCGCCACCGTCCCCGACCAGATCGTCCACGCGCATATCGCCTTCAACATTGCGCTGGCCATCGTCGGCATGCCGCTGGCCGGTCTCGTCTACCGGCTCGCAACGCGGCTTTCCCCGACCGATGAGGCGGGCAACGACGACGACCTTGCGGCGACCGAGATATCCGCGCTCTCCGAGGCAGCACTCGACTCGCCCCCCCAGGCGCTCGCCAACGCAACGCGCGAGGTGGTCGGCGTCTGCGAGACGATCGAGATCATGTTGAAGCGCATCATGGAGCTTTACGAGGCGGCCGACGACGACAAGATCAAGGCGCTGGCCGCGCTCGACGACCGCGTCGACCGCAAGCACGCGGCGATAAAGCTCTATCTCGCCAAGGCCACGCAGCGCGAACTGACGGAGGACGAGGCGCGGCGCTGCCAGGAGCTGATCGGCGCCTGCGTCAAGCTCGAGCAGGTCGGCGACATCATCGTGCGCAACATGCTGGTGCATGTGAGGAAGAAGCTCGACCGGGGGCTGCAGTTCACGCCGGAAGGCTGGCACGAATTGACGAGCTTCCACGCTTCCGTGCTCGCCAATGCAAGGCTTGCCTTCAACGTGCTCGTGTCTCGCGATCCGGCAACCGCACGTCAGCTGGTGGAGGAAAAGGACCGGCTGCGCGACTTCGAGAAGGAGACCAGCAAGAGCCATTTCGGACGGCTGCGCGAAGGCACCGCCAGAAGCGTCGAGACAAGCTCCATCCATCTCGACACGATCCGCGACCTCAAGCAGATCAATTCGCTGCTGGCCTCGATGGCCTATCCGGTGCTTGAGGAGCAGGGGCTGCTCAGGGGTTCGCGGCTGGCTGCGGGCTGAGTCCTCGAAGGCATGCGCGTGAAGGAAATCTGAAGCCTCCGTCAGCTTTTCGCGGTTGCGGCGTCGGATCGTTCGTGGTTTCTCGCCGCCTACCCAAGGTCAGCCGACATGCCGCTTCCGCTCATCGCCCTGTTCGTCGCCGCCTTTGCCTTCGGCACGACCGAGTTCGTCATCGCCGGCGTGCTGCCGCAGGTGGCGGCGGGGCTGGGTGTCTCTGTGCCGAACGCCGGCTATCTCGTATCGGGCTACGCGCTCGGCATCGCGATCGGCGGGCCGCTGCTCACCATCGCGACGGCGGGACTGTCGCGAAGGACGCTGCTCATCGGGGTCACCATCGCATTCACGCTCGGCCAGGCGGCCTGCGCGCTCGCCCCGGATTTCTTCTCGATGCTGCTTCTTCGCATCGCCATCGCCGTCGCCCACGGCGCCTATTTCGGCGTCGCCATGGTGGTTGCGGTCGGGCTGGTTCGCGAAGAACAGCGCGGCATGGCGGTTGCCCTCATCCTCGCCGGCCTTACCGTGTCGGGTATCGTGGGCGTGCCGATCGGCACGGCCATCGGCAACGCCTTCGGCTGGCGCGCGACCTTCTGGGCGATGTTCGTGCTCGGCATCGTCGCCATCGCCGCCATGGCCGCACTCCTGCCGCACGGTACCGGCGCCGGGTCCGTACCCGTCGGCCTGAAGAACGAGGTGCGCGTGCTCGGCCGCCAGCAGGTCTGGACCTGCCTGATCGTCATGCTGATGCTGATGCTCTGCCAGTTCGTGCCCTATACCTATATCGCACCGCTGCTCACCGAGGTGACTGGCCTCGACGCCGGCATGGTGCCGTGGGTGCTGCTGCTCACCGGGCTCGGCGCGACCGTGGGCGTCTTCATCGGCGGCAAGCTCGCCGGCCGGCGCCTGATGCCGGCACTGATCACCATGCTCGCGCTGCAGGTCGTCGTGCTGCTGGTCATCTACGCCGTCAGCCCCTATCCGCTGCCGATGATCGCCGCACTCACCGTCTGGGGCGGGCTGAACTTCGCCGTCGGCACGCCGATCCAGACGCGCATCCTGACCTGGACGGCCGATGCGCCCAATCTCGCCTCCTCGCTCATCCCGTCCGGCTTCAATGTCGGCATCGCCATCGCCGCCTCGGTCGGCGCCATGATGCTCAGCGCCGGCTTCCCCTATCGCAGCCTGCCCCTGGTCGGGGTGGGATCGATGATCGTCGCTGCAATCGTCGCGACGCTCTCCTACGCCTCGGAGAAACGCAGCGGTGCGACACCGCCGGTCCCGGTCGCTGCCAGCCCGCAGCAGGCTTAGACAGAACCTGTCCGTCATTCCGGGGCCGCGAAGCGGAACCCGGAATCCAGCGAGCAGCTGTATCAAGAGGAGATGACCGACCGCTGTCGGAAGTCTGGATAAAGGCCGGCGCTCTGGATCCCGGGTTCCGCTTCGCGGCCCCGGGATGACGAACTCCCTAAATCATCGGCAGGCTTTTCGGTCGCCCGAGCGGAAAGGCCTTGTCGAGCCGTCCGATCTCGGCGTCGGTGAGTTGCAGTTCGCCCGCGCCGGCATTGTCGGCGGCATGGGCAGCACTCGACGCCTTCGGTATGGCGAAGACCGAACCCCGCCGCGTGAGGAAGGCAAGCGCCACCTGCCTTGGCGTCGCGCCACGCGCGGCAGCGACCTCCTGCAAGACCCGCCCGCCGGGCGACGAAGGGCTCGGGAAGTGGCCGTTCCCGAACGGGCTGTAGGCGACGACCGCCACGGCGTGCTTCTCGCACCAGGGGACGACCGCGTGTTCTATGGCGCGCTCCTCCAGATGGTAGAGCACCTGGTTGCAGGCGATCTTGCCCTCGCCCACGATGGCGAGCGCCTCGTCG
>JALYWP010000281.1 GCA_030852655.1 Pseudomonadota bacterium
CCATGACGGGCGGCTCGAACTGATGCAGGGCGATCCAGGACTGACCGTGGTGATGACCTTTCCCGAGACCAAGAGCGGATGAAAAAGGCCGGCGCGGCGAAAGCGAAAGGTTCCAGGCTGCTCCTGCGGCCGGCGCTGAAGCTTTTGCCGCTCGATCCCGCGGCGGCGCGGGCGGAGCTGGCAAATATCGCCGCAGCTGCGCAGGAGGAGGGGCTTGCGCGCCTTGCGCGCTTTCTCGGCCTGGCGGGCGAGGGACGGGATTTCCTTGGCGCGGTCTTCGACCTTTCCGATTTCCTGCGTGACTGCGCGCGCCGGCGGCCGGATATGCTCGACCGTCTGTTCGATCACACGGTGGGTCAACGACTTGACGACCTGCTGAGGGAGATCGCCTCGACCCCGCATTCCGAGGATGTCAGTGAAGCCAGCCTGATGACGGCGCTGCGCGGGCTGAAGCTCGAGGCGCATTTCCTGATTGCGCTGTCCGACCTTGCCGGAGAAGTGGATACAGCGAATACCGTCGAGCGGTTGAGCGATCTCGCCGACGCATGCGTCAATGCCGCGATTGATTACCTGCTCCTCGACTCGCATCGCCAGGGCAAGCTCAGGCTGCCCGATCCGGGAGCGCCGGGCAAAGGTTCCGGCTGGGTCATTCTCGCCATGGGGAAGCTCGGTGCGCACGAGCTGAATTTTTCCTCAGACATCGACCTCGTGCTGTTTTTCGATCCGCAAGCCCCCGCGATCGTCGATCCGATGGAGGCGTCCGACCTGTTCGTGCGGCTTGCCCGTCGTTTGGTGCGTATCCTCCAGGACCGGACCGGTGATGGCTATGTCTTCCGCACCGACCTGAGGCTGCGCCCCGACCCGGGTTCGACGCCGCTGGCGATCCCGGTCGAGGCGGCGCTGACCTATTACGAGAGCCGCGGTCAGAACTGGGAGCGCGCCGCGATGATCAAGGCGCGCCCGGTGGCCGGCGATCTCGAAGCGGGCCAGGCCTTCCTCCAGGAACTGCGCCCCTATGTCTGGCGCAAATACATGGACTATGCGGCGATCGCCGACGTCCATTCGATCAAGCGCCAGATCCACGCGCACAAGGGACACGGCGAGATCGCCGTGAAGGGGCACAACGTCAAGCTCGGGCGCGGCGGCATCCGCGAGATCGAGTTCTTCGTGCAAACCCAGCAGTTGATCGCCGGCGGACGCTTTCCGGAACTGCGCGGGCGCGCGACTGTGACGATGCTCGGCGAACTCGCCAGGCGCGGCTGGATTACCACCGAGGCGCGCGATGCGCTGACTGGCCAGTACTGGTTCCTGCGCCGCGTCGAGCATGCCATCCAGATGGTCGCCGACGAGCAGACGCATACGCTTCCGGAGAGCGACGAAGGACTGGAGCGGATCGGAAAGATGCTCGGCTTTGCCGGTGAGAAGAAATTCTCGGCGGCGTTCCGCGCCTCGCTGAACGAGGTCGAGCGTCACTATGCAGCGCTGTTCGAAACCGCGCCCGAGCTTTCGTCCGGCATTGGCAATCTGGTCTTCACCGGCGACGTCGACGACCCCGATACGCTGCAGACGCTTGACGGGCTCGGCTTCAAGCGGCCGAGCGATATAACGCGAGTCATCCGCAGCTGGCATTTCGGGCGCTATCGCGCGACGCAATCGGCCGAAGCGCGCGAGCGGCTGACGGAACTGACGCCGGCGCTTCTGGAAGCCTTCGGCAAGACGAAGAAAGCCGACAAGGCACTTATGAGATTCGACCAGTTCCTGGCCGGGCTGCCGGCCGGCATCCAGCTCTTCTCGCTGTTGCAATCCAATCCGAGCTTGTTGAAGCTTTTGGCGACCATCATGGGTGCAGCGCCTCGGCTGGCCGGCGTCATCACGCGCCGGCCGCATGTCTTCGACGGGCTGCTCGATCCGGCGCTGCTGGCCGAACTGCCGGACCGCGCCTATCTGTCCGGCCGGCTGGTCGCCTTCCTCGAGAATTCCGTCGAATATGAAGAGGTTCTCGACCGGCTGCGCATCTTCGCCGAGGAGCAGAAATTCCTGATCGGCGTGCGACTGCTGGCCGGCTCGATCGATGCGGAGCGCGCAGGCAAGGCCTTTTCCGACCTCGCCGATCTCGCCATCGAAGCCGCACTCGATGCGGTGCAAACGGAGTTCGCACGTCGGCACGGCCGCGTAGCCGGCGGCAGGGTGGCGATCCTCGGCATGGGCAAGCTCGGCAGCCGCGAACTGACGGCAGGCTCGGACGTCGACCTGATCCTGTTCTACGATCACGATGCCAATGCAGAGGAATCCGACGGTGCAAAGCCGCTCGCGTCCTCGCATTACTACGCCCGCATGACGCAGCGCCTGATAGCCGCCGTGTCCGCGCCGACCGCCGAAGGCGTGCTTTACGAACTCGACCTGCGCCTGCGCCCGTCCGGCAACAAGGGCCCGGTGGCGACGCATATCGATGCGTTCAGGAAATACCAGCGCGGCGATGCCTGGACCTGGGAGCACATGGCGCTGACCCGCGCACGCGTCGTCGCCGGCGACCCGCAACTGGCCGCAGAGATCGAAGCGGAAGTAACCGAAATCCTGGCGTTGCCGCGCGACGCGAAGAAGATCGCCGCGGAGGCGGTCGAGATGCGCGCGATGATCGAAGAGGAAAAGCCGCCGCGCGACATCTGGGACATCAAGCTCATTCCCGGCGGCCTGATCGATCTGGAATTCATTGCGCAGGTCGCGGCACTCTGCGGCCAGTTGAAAGACGACAGGGTGACGGGAACCGCCAAGACGCTGTCGCGGCTTTCTCCCGATTTCGCCGACAGCCAGACGAAGCTCGATCTGACCGAGGCCTACACGCTTTATCTGGCGCTGACACAGATGATCAGGCTGTGCCTGAACGGGCCGTTCGAGAAGGAGGACAGCCCGCCGGGCCTCGTCGATCTGCTTCTCGGGGCGACCGATCTGCCGGATATCGAGGTGCTTGAGGCGCATCTCAAGGAGACGGCGGCAAGGGTGCGCGGTCATTTCAGCCGATTGCTGGGCGCTGGCCGAAAGGCCAGACGGAAAACTCGCGGATAGCCTGCTTAAGCGGCCTTGGTTCGAGCGTTCGGGCGCTGGATGGGGATGCGCACGGAGACGATGGTGCCGACGCCCTCCGTCGACCGGATCTTCAGCGCGCCGCCGTGAAGCTGCGCCAGCGAACGCGAGATGGCGAGCCCGAGCCCCGACCCGGTATGGCTCTTGGAGAATTGGTTCTGTACCTGTTCGAACGGCCGACCAAGCTTGCCGAGCGCCTTCTTCGGGATGCCGCAGCCATTGTCCTCGATGGTCAGCATCAGCGCGCCTGCGACGTTGCGGGCGCGCACCGATATACGCCCGCCCTCGCCGGTGAATTTCACCGCGTTGGACAGGAGATTGATGGCGATCTGCTTGATGGCGCGGCGGTCGGCGAAGACACGCATGGAATCGGCGATGCGGGTCTCGACCGTGATCGACTTCTTCGCCGCCTGCAGCGAGATCACCCTGACCGTCTCGTGGATCAGCGGGCAGAGGTCGATCTCCTCGCGATCGACCGAGAACTGGCCGGCTTCGATCTTCGACATGTCGAGGATATCGTTGATGACGCCGAGCAGATAAGCGCCGCTCGCCTGGATGTCGCGAGCGTATTCCTCATAGCGGTCGGAGCCCAGCGGACCGAACAGTTTGGACTCCATCACCTCCGAGAAGCCGATGATCGCGTTCAGCGGCGTGCGCAGCTCGTGTGACATGTTGGCGAGGAATTCCGACTTGGCCCGGTTGGCCGCCTCTGCCCGCTCGGTCTCGCGCATGTATTTCCGGTTGAGCTCGACGAGTTCGGTCGACCGCTCCTGTTCGGAACGACGCGCCAGGCTGAGGTCGTGTATGGTCGCCATCAGCCGGCGCTCGCTGTCGACGAGCTTGTCCTGATGCTGCTTGATCTGGGTGATATCGGAGCCGACCGACACCGTGCCGCCGTCGCGTGTGCGCAATTCGTTGACCTGCAGCCATCGTCCGTCCGCGAGTTGACGCTCGAAGCTCGCGCCCCCGTTCGGCCCGTTGGCATTGGCCAGGCGTCGTTCCGAAGCGAAGGCCAGCATCTTTGCCTCGAGCTGGTCGCGCGGCGCGCCGGGGACGATGTCGCTGTCAGACAGCCCGCTATCCTGCTGGTACTTCGAATTGCACATTACCAGCCGCCGGCCGGAATCCCACAGCACGAAAGACTCGTTGATGCTCTCGATGGCGGTCCTGAGCCGCATGTCCGCGGCTTCGGAGCGCAGTGCCAAGTGGCGTTGCTCGGTCACGTCGACGGCGATGCCGATCAGTTGCATCTCCGGCGCCTCGGGGTCGATCACCTGCGCACGGGCGCGCACCCACACCCAATGGCCGTTGGCGTGACGCATGCGGAACACCTGGTCGATCTGGTCGATCTCGCGGGCCACGATCCGTTTGGCGACGTCGAACAGGTCGCCATCGTCCTGGTGGATGATCTGCGCCACCTCGCCGAATGACAGCATCGCGTCGTGAGCCTGATAGCCCAGCATGTCGTACATGGAGCGGGACCAGTACATCTTGCCGCGCACCATGTCCCAGTCCCACAGACCGCAGCGGCCCCGAACCAGTGCGAGGTCGATGCGCTGATGCGCCTCGAGATAGATGCGGTCGGCCGCCTGCGCCCGCGCCGCCTGGCTGAAATAAGCATAAAGGATGACGAGCAGCACACCTGCAGTGATCACGAACAGCGTGACGTTCATGGACACGGTCCGGCGCCATTCGGCGAAGACGGCATCGTGGGGAATCATCGCGACGGCGGCGCCCGCCCGGCTGTCGGTGAGGTCGACGGCGGCATACCATCTTTGAGCGCCGATCCTGACGTCCATCACCCCGGCTCGGTTTCCGAACATGAAGAGGGGCTGGCCGCCGGAGACGATGCCGTCGAGATTCTGACCCTGCCATGTGGTGACGGCGGAGGTCGCCGCGACAACCTTGAACGAGCCGTCCGTGACGGCGAGCACATGGCCGTCCGCGAGCATGTCGCCCTGCATTGCTTTCTGGATCAGCCGCTGGGCTTCGGCTGCGGGATCAGTGCGTTCGGCCTCCGCGAGCATCAACGCGTTGACGAGTTCACCGGCAGCGAGGCCGAGCACGGCCTTCGCATCGCGCTCCACGTCGTCGCGCAGCGCCATCAGCGACAGGAAGCGCACCGAGGCGATGACGACCAGGAAGATGAGGATGAGGACTGGGATCGACCGCTTCAGCAAGGGCTCCGCGGCAAGCAGGCGGCGATAGGCAGGCGCGGCAATGATGCGCGCATTTCCAGCGACATTGTCCCGCCCCTGATTATGGCGGGCAAATGTCGAGCCTTCGGGCGCGCCCCACGCGTCCGCTCCGGCCATGCCGTTCCCCCAATAGGTTCCTGTTGATGATCCGGCGACACCGCACAGCCGAATCATCCATAAGGAATCAAAGGTGATTCGGCTTGTCCAGTGGCAGCCGGCAAAAAGACCGAAAGTTGCCGAAAATATCCGATGCCCGACCCGCCGATGGGTGCCCGGGAGAGCCCGACACCCGGCCCTTTGGATCGGATGATCTATGCGAGTGTCCGCTCGACGATGTCGCTGAGGTCGGCGGACAGGTTTTCAGCCCCTGAGATCAGCAGCAGCGCCTCGCGCGCCTTGCCCTGCCGGATCGGCTCCAGCGAGCGCCAGGAGCGCAGCGCAGTCGCCAGGCGTGCCGCGAGCTGCGGGTTGCGCCGCTCGATATCGAGCACCGCGCGGGCGAAGAAATCGTAGCCGGCGCCGTCGGTCCGGTTGAACGCGGTCTGGTTGGCGGTTGCGAATGTGCCGATAAGCGCCCGCACGCGGTTCGGGTTGGTCATGGTGAAGCCGGGATATTCCGTCAGCTTGCGCACCTTGTCGAGGGTGGCTGCGCCCGGTGCGGTCGCCTGGATCATCAGCCATTTGTCCATGACCAGGGGGTCGGCACGGTAACGCTTCTCGAACGTCGCCAGCGCATCTCTCGCCTGGTTGGTCTCGCCATGCCGATGCGTCAGCACGGTGAGCGCCGCTGCCCGGTCGGTCATGTTGGCGGCGTCGGTGAAATGCCCGGCCGCGAGTTCGGCGCCGCCGGGCAGGATGGCGAGATAGTCGAGCAAAATGTTGCGCAGTGACCGGCGTCCGGCGCTCGCGGCATCCGGGCTGAAGCGGCCCTTGAAGTCGAGCTCGGCGTAGAGTTTACGGAACAAACCTTCGTTCGAGCGGGCGATCTCCGCCGCAAGCGCCTCGCGCGCGGCCAGGATGATATCCGGATCGATGCCGTTGCCGATCTCGCGGGCAATGTCGGCCTCGCCGGGAAGCGTCAGGGCAAGTGCGCGGAAAGCGCGCTCCAGACCTTCGTCAGCGGCGATGATGCCGGCCAGTTCGACGAGTTTTGCGGGAAAATCAGGCTGCTTGCCGCCAAGCCCGTTGCGGAAGCCGGCGATCAGCGCCTCGGTGAGCAGCGTGTTGTACGCCTGCCAGCGCGAGAAGGGGTCGCTGTCGTGCCGGGCGAGGAAGAACTGGTCCTCGCCGCGCTGCTCGACCGACAGCGTGACCGGCGCGGAGAAGCCGCGGTTGAGCGATAGGGCAGGGCGCTCCCTGACGCCGGAGAAACGCACGACATGGCGGCGCTTCTTCACATGGATGACGCCGTTCTCGACCTTCGCGCCTTCCGCGGCACCATGCGCGATGTCCCGTCCGTCCGGCCCGACGAGGCCGAAGGCGAGCGGTATGTGCATAAGCCGTTTGCGCGCCTCCGAGGGCGTCGGCGGCACCGACTGCTCGATCTCGACGACGAATTCGCCTTTTCCCGCATCGTGCGCCGTCGAGACCGTCAGGTTCGGCGTACCGGCCTGATGGTACCACAGCGCGAACTGCTGGAGGTCGAGGCCCGACACGTCCTCGAAAACCTTCAGGAAGTCTTCGATGGTTGCGGCTTCGCCGTCATGGCGCTCGAAATAGAGGTCCATGCCCTTGCGGAACAATTCCGCGCCGAGGATCGTCTTGATCATGCGCACGACTTCCGAGCCCTTCTCGTAGACCGTCGCCGTGTAGAAGTTGTTGATCTCGCGGTAGCGGCGCGGCCGTACCGGATGCGCCAGCGGCCCCTGGTCCTCGGGGAACTGATGCGCCCGCAGCGTGCGCACCTCGGCGATGCGCTTCACCGGCCGGGAGCGCTGGTCGGCGGAGAATTCGTGGTCGCGGAAGACAGTCAGCCCTTCCTTCAGGCAGAGCTGGAACCAGTCGCGGCAGGTGATCCTGTTGCCCGTCCAGTTGTGGAAGTATTCATGCGCGATGATCGCCTCGATATTCGCGAAGTCGGCGTCGGTCGCCGTCTCCTCGTCGGCCAGGACGTATTTGTCGTTGAAGATGTTGAGGCCCTTGTTCTCCATCGCGCCCATGTTGAAGTCCGACACAGCCACGATGTTGAAGACATCGAGGTCGTATTCGCGGCCGAACACCTCCTCGTCCCAGCGCATCGAGCGCTTGAGCGCGTCCATCGCATAGGCGGCAAGCCGCTCCTTGCCGCGCTCGACATAGATGCCGAGATCGACCTTGCGGCCGGAAGCGGTGACGAAGCTGTCGTTCACCACGCCAAGGTCGCCGGCGACCAGCGCGAACAGGTAGGAAGGCTTGGGAAAGGGATCTTGCCAGACGGCATAGTGCCAGCCGTCGGGCAGGTCGCCGATTTCCTGGCGGTTGCCGTTGGAGAGAAGCAGCGGAGCCTCGCTCTTTCGAGCCTCGATGCGCACCGTGTAGACGGAGAGGATATCCGGCCGGTCGAGGAAATAGGTGATGCGGCGGAACCCTTCCGCCTCGCATTGCGTGCAATAGACGCCGTTGGTGCGGAACAGGCCCATCAGCGCCGAGTTCGCCGAGGGCGACGTTTCGGTTTCCAGTGTCAGCCGGAAGCTCGGGCCGGCCGGCGGCACTGGAATGGTCAACTGGTCGGCTGTTGCCTGATAGGCCGAGGCGGCGAGCGGCGAGCCGTCCATCTCGATGTGCCTCAGGGAAAGCCCGTCGCCGACAAGGACCAAAGGCGCCTTGGTCGAGACGCCTTGCCGCCGCGTGATCAAAAGTTCCGCCGTGACCACGGTGGCGTCAGGATCGAGCCGGAATGTCAGGCTTGTGCGCGCGATGAGATAGTCGCTGGGCCGGTAGTCCTCTAGGCGGAAAACCTGGCCGGTGTCTGTACGCATATTCTGGCTCGTTCCGTCCGATAGCGGCGCTGGCCGATCGCCCTGCGCCCGTTGTATAGAAGGCTGGTCTTTACACGATCCCTTCCTCTCGACAAAACTGAAACGCGGCTTATGTCAGGCACGCATCCTAATCACTCCGCGAGGCATAAATGACGGTCGTCACGCCGAAATTCGGGATGGGCGCTTCCGTCCTTCGCCTGGAGGACGAAAGCTTCATCACCGGCAAGGGTCGCTACACCGACGACATAGCGCCGGCAAACGCGCTTCACGGCTACGTCCTGCGCTCGCCTTTCGCCAATGCCCGCTTCACCATCACGTCGGTCGAGGCCGCTTTGGCCTCGCCCGGCGTGCATCTGATCCTTACCGGTGCCGATCTTGCGCATCTGCGCGATTTGCGGTCGGCCTCGATGGCGCGCCAGCCCGACGGAACCAGGGCGCCGACTCGCGACATACCGATCCTCTGCCGCGACAAGGTGCATCACGTCGGCGACGCGGTGGCCTTCATCGTCGCCGACACGCGTGCGCTGGCGCAGGACGCCGCCGACCTGATCGAGGTCGACTATGACGGACTGGACGCGGCGGCAGATACGGCGACCGCGCTCGATCCGGATCAGCCGCTCGTATGGCCCGAACTCGGAACCAATCGCGCCTTCACCTACCGTCACGGCGACCGCGCCAGGGCTGAGGCCGCTTTTGCCAGGGCGAGCAAGGTCACGCGCATCGAATTCCGCAACAACCGCCTGGTCGCCAACTATATCGAACCGCGCTCGGCGATTGCCGAATGGAATCCCGACGAGGATCGCTACGTGCTGACCACCGGTTCGCAGGGCGTGCATTCGGTGCGCAACATCCTCGCCGGCGTGTTCAGGATCAAGAAGCCGCAGTTGCGCGTCGTCACCCCTGATGTCGGCGGCGGCTTCGGCACGAAGATGTTCGTCTACAGGGAATACGCGCTGGTGATGGAGGCGGCGAAGCGCCTCGGCCGCCCGGTCAAATGGACGAGCGATCGCACCGAGCACTTTCTGACCGATGCGCAAGGGCGCGACAATGTCGCGGTCGGGCAGATGGCAATGGACGAGCAGGGCCGCTTCCTTGCCCTCAAGGTCGACATAATCGCCAATATGGGCGCCTATATCTCGCAAGCCGGGGCGGAGATTCCCTATACCGGCACCACCATGTCGACCGGCGTCTACGACATAGGAGCGCTCGATGTCGAAGTCATCGGCGTCTACACCAACACGGCTCCGGTAGACGCCTATCGTGGCGCTGGCCGTCCCGAAGCCGCGTTCCTGGTCGAGAAACTTGTCGACGCCTGCGCGCGCGACATGGGCCTTGGGCGGGACGAGATACGCAGGCTGAATTTCATCAGGCCGGAACAGTTCCCCTACCGCACCCAGACCAAGCGGCTCTACGACGTCGGCGAGTTCGACGGGCACATGACGGCGGCCATGGAACGCGCCGACTGGCACGAGTTCGACAAGCGGCTTGAGGATTCCAGGAAGGTCGGAAAAATACGCGGCATCGGCATGGCGACCTATATCGAGGCCTGCGCCTTTCCAGGCTCGGAACCTGCCTTCGTGGAACTCAACGGCGACGGAACCGTGACGCTGAAGATCGGCACGCAGACGTCAGGGCAGGGCCATGCGACGGCCTATGCCCAGATGGTCGCCGAGAAGCTCGACATGCCGATCGGGAAAATCATCCTGCGCCAGGGCGATACGGACGACCTCGACGACGGCGAAGGCACCGGCGGCTCGCGCTCGATTCCGCTCGGCGGCGTCTCGGCGTCGCGCGCCGGCGAGGCGCTTGCCGAGAAAATCCGCCGTATCGCCGCGGACGAGCTCGAGGCCTCGCCGCTCGATATCGAACTGCATGAAGGCGCGGCACGCATCGTCGGCACGGACCGCTCGATGAGCTATGCAGATGTCGCAAAGGCCGCGAAAAAGCCGGAAGACCTGCAGGGCATGGGCGAGTTCGTCCAGGATGAGGCGACCTACCCGAACGGGACGCATATCTGCGAGGTCGAGATCGATCCGGAGACCGGGGAAACCGAGATTGTCGGCTATACGATCGTCGACGATTTCGGTGTCACGGTGAACCCGATCCTGCTTGCCGGGCAGATGCATGGCGGGGTCGCGCAGGGCATCGCACAGGCCTTGCGCGAGGATACCGTTTATGGCGAAGACGGGCAGCTTTTGACGGCCAGCTTCATGGACTATGCCGTGCCGCGCGCCGAAAATCTGCCGTTCTTCGATTTCGAGACAAGGAACGTTCCGTCGACCACCAATGCAATGGGGATCAAGGGCGCCGGCGAGGCGGGCACCATCGGCGCGGCACCGGCAGCACTCAACGCCGTCACCGATGCGCTGTGGCGGGCATACGGCATCGGCCATATCGAGATGCCGGCGACACCGGCGCGCATCTGGTCGGCGATCCAGGCCGCGGAAGGAGCGTGAGCCCGTCGCATCCAGCCTCCAATCCGCTCGCCGGTATCGGGCTCAAGATCGTTTCCGTCGCCATCTTCGTGGCGATGTCGTCGTTCATCAAGGCTGCCGGCCAGCTGCCCGCCGGCCAGATCGTCTTCTTCCGATCTTTCTTCGCCATTCTGCCGGTCGTCCTATACCTGGCCTACCGGCGGGAACTGCGCGTTGCGGTCTACACTAGGCGGCCGATGGGCCATATCTTTCGCGGCGTGGTCGGCGTTTGCTCGATGGGAGCCACCTTTTTTGCGCTGACGCGGCTGCCCTTGCCTGAAGCCGTCACGCTCAACTATGCGCAGCCGCTGTTTGTCGTCCTGTTCAGTGCGCTTTTTCTGGGCGAGACCGTCCGCATCTATCGCTGGAGCGCCGTTGCTGTCGGGTTGATAGGGGTTCTGATCGTCTCCTGGCCGAAACTATCCGTGCTGAGTGGTGGGGCTAGCCTCGGTGATGAAGAGCTGCTTGGGGTCATTGCGGCGTTCATTGGTGCCGCCATGTCGGCCGTCGCTATGCTGCAGGTGCGCAGTCTCGTGCATACCGAGAAGAGCGCCGTCATCGTCATCTGGTTCTCGCTCACGGCAAGCGTGGCGGGGCTTCTGACGTTACCCTTCGGATGGCAACCGATCACAGCCTGGCAGGCGTTCTTCCTTGTCTCGGCGGGGTTTTGCGGGGGCGTGGCACAGATTTTCATGACGGAAGCCTACCGCCATGCCGAAGCCTCGACGGTGGCGCCGTTCGAATACACCTCGATCATCCTGGCGATCGTCGTCGGCTACCTTGCATTCGGCGAGACCCCCACGATTCACATCATCATCGGTGGCGCGATCGTCATCGGCGCCGGCATCTTCATCGTCTGGCGCGAGCGGCAGCTCGGTATCGAGCGACGCCGGACGAGGGCAGCGTCGACGCCGCAATAAGTCTAGCCTCGAGAGGCGGCGGCTGCCTCGCGCAATGCCGCGGCGGTGGTTTCGTCGGCCGGGAAGAAGGATTCGATCGCCAGTTCCGACAACGTCACGTCGAGCGGTGTGCCGAATACCGTCGTCGTGCTGATGAAAGTCAGCTGCTCGTTGCCCACGCGCAGCTTCAGCGGATGGGCGATCGCGGCGATGTTTGCATCCTGCGCACGCTGCGTTCGCGGGCCGGAGGGGTAAGACAGCAGTTCCTGTTCGAGTTCGGCGAGCACAGGGTCACCCGTCGCGTCGAGTTGGCGCTTCAGCCTCTCGATCAGGTGGTTGCGCCATTCGAACAGATTGGCGATGCGCGGCGCCAGGCCGTGCGGATGCAGGCTGAGCCGCAGCACGTTTACGGGCGGCTGGAGCAGCTTTGGGTCGGCGATGTCAGCGAGCAACGGCGCGATTGCTGCATTGGCGTCGACCATATGCCAGTGGCGGTCGAGCGCGATGGCCGGATTGGGCTCATGGCCCTTGAGAACCAGGCTCACTGCCTGGCGGGCGGCGGCAAGCGATGGATCGTCGAGCTTGCGCTCGCCGTAGCGCGGCGCAAAGCCGGCGGCGAGCAGCAGGTGGTTGCGCTCCCTGAGCGGGATGTCCAACTGGTCGGCAAGGTGGAGCACCATCTCGCGCGAAGGTTTGGCGCGGCCGCTTTCGACAAAGCTCAGGTGTCGCTGCGATATCTCGGCCTCGCTGGCGAGGTCGAGTTGGCTCAAGCGCCGCCTGACACGCCATTCGCGCAGCAAGGCGCCGGGGGAGTTCTCAGCCATCAACATGCTCCGGACGATAGGAGAGTGAAGAAGTCACATCCATTACCTCCCGCGTAATCGTATCGCCAGCGCGGTGCGGCCATTCTCCCTCCATGCCGGCAATAGCCGGCCCAACGAGAGGAAAAATGTAATGTCGTTCTCGCTCAACCCGTTTCTTCGTCATGTTCTCGCTATCGACGCTGTCGTCAGCGGCGCGGCCGGGCTGCTCATGGCTGCCGGCGCGCGGTATCTGTCGCCGCAGCTCGGGCTGCCGCAGAATCTGCTCTTCTGGGCGGGTCTTGCTCTGTTCCCGTTCGTCGCGTTCCTCATTGCGGTGGCGCGGCGCGGTGAAGCCTCGCGGCTCGTGATCGTCGACATCATCGCGATCAATGCGCTGTGGGTCGCGGCGAGCTTCGGCCTGCTGTTCAGCGGTGCGGTGCAGCCGTCTATGCTTGGCTATGCCTTCGTCGTCACGCAGGCGCTTGCCGTTGCTCTGCTTGCCGCGCTGCAGTTCATTGGGCTCCGTCGGACGACGGCGACTGCCTAAGAGAGAGCCCGGAGCCTGGCCTTCACCTCGAGGAAATCCCGCCACACGAATTTCTTGTGGGCGGGGTTCCTGAGCAGATAGGCCGGGTGCAGCGTCGGCATGGCCGGGATTGTGACGCCGGAAGCCATCGCATGCGCCTTCCAGTTGCCGCGCAGCCTCATCACGCCTTGCGTCGTGTTGAGCAGGGTTTTCGCCGAAGAGCCCCCGAGCGTGACAAGTACCTTCGGATTGACGAGCTCTATCTGCCGCTCGATGAAGGGGCG
Organism: Pseudomonadota bacterium; assembly: GCA_030852655.1. Taxonomy (GTDB): domain Bacteria; phylum Pseudomonadota; class Alphaproteobacteria; order Rhizobiales; family Rhizobiaceae; genus Mesorhizobium_K. The sequence goes on from JALYWP010000281.1 coordinate 13,223, forward strand.
GCAGATTTCGGTTTCCTGCGGCGTCGGCGAGCGATTGCCGGGTGGCCGCCACGGTATGACATTGGCGATATATGCCGACTGCCGATCGAGCCCCATCGCTGCCAATATCCGGTCGAGCAGCTGCCCGGAACGGCCGACGAAAGGCAGGCCCTCCAGGTCCTCGTCGCGACCGGGAGCCTCGCCGACGAGCATAAGGTCGGCTCCAGGATTGCCATCGGCGAAAACAAGGTTCTTCGCCGTGAATTTCAGATTGCAGCCTTCGAACTCGGCCATCTGGCGGCGCAGTTCGTCGAGCGTCGCGGCTGACGCGGCGCGCTGCCGGGCCAGTGCGATCTGTCCTTCGTCGGGCACGGCCACCGACGTTTTGGGAGCGGCGAAGACGGCAGGCGCTCTCTGTTCTGCCGAACGCGGTTCCGGCGCAGACGCCCTGACGGCATCAGGCTGTCTTGATGGTACAGACCGCGCTTCGCTTGCGGCAAACCGGTCGATCGGCTCCTCGACCAACGCATCATCCACGCCAGCCTCGGCATAGAAAGCGAGGAGAGCGCGAAGGCTCGGCCGATCCTTTTCGGGGGAGGCAAATTCCATGGCCGCGAAGATCGGCCTTTGGCGTTGCATTTGCAAGTTCACGATGACGGGATGCGCGGGTCCTGCACCAGAAAGAACTCCCAGCGCGGCGTGAAGTCGGAGATCATGAAGCGGAAGGTTGCGCCGTCGAGATGATCGACCTTGCCTTCACGGAACAGCAGCCGGTCGTAGGGCTCGAATGCGCGGCTGTACTCGCCGAAGCTGTCGGAGGAGATGTCGCCGCTGTCGGTGCGACGCTGGTCGAAGGAGAGGCCGTCGCCGAACAGGCTGGCCTTGCCGAGCTGCTCCTGCAACTCGAATTCGAACTCGATCCAGGGCAGATTGCTGTTGTTCAGCATCTCGATGCGAAGATGCATGAAGCCGTTGGCGTAGAGGCCGGAATAATCGAACGGCCGGATAGGACGCACGGTGCGAATGACCATCGTCACCGGTGTTGCCGAATTCATCTCCTCATGGATGACGATCGGGTTATCCCTGGTGCCTTCGCCGGATATGCCGACGATGCGAAACCCGCCCAATTCGTCGGAGAAGCTGTAGGCGCCGGCTTCCCAGAGCTTCGACGGAAGATCCTGCCCGAGAGCCGCCTCCACGGCAACCAGGATCACCAATGCGGATGTGGCCGCAATCCAGCCCATCCCGCGGAAAAAGCGAAAAACTCGCTGCAACACTGACCGGAGAAACTCGGCTTGCCGCATTTCGCCAGTATGAACGAGATGCGCCTCGCCGAATACTCCAAAAGAGCGACGGACGGTTTCACGTCGCTTCCGGATAGGCTAAGGAGCCGACAAGCCAGCAAAGTGGCGGACCCAAGCCAGTCCGTGCAAGCCAATGCGAGGAGTATGATGAGCGAGATCGAACGCGAAAGCATGGAGTTCGACGTTGTGATCGTCGGTGCCGGACCGGCTGGTCTCGCCGCGGCGATCCGGCTGAAGCAGCTCAGCCCAGAGCTTTCCGTGGTGGTGCTCGAAAAGGGGGCCGAGGTCGGCGCGCACATCCTGTCCGGCGCGGTGGTCGATCCGATCGGCATCGACCGGCTGCTGCCTGGTTGGCGCGACGAGGCGGACCATCCGTTCAAGACGCCCGTGACGGACGACCATTTTCTGCTGTTGACGGCGGCCAAATCGATCCGCCTGCCGAACTTCATGATGCCGCCGCTGATGAACAATCACGGCAACTATGCCGTCTCGCTCGGTAATGTCTGTCGCTGGCTGGCCGGCAAGGCCGAGGCGCTGGGCGTCGAGATCTATCCGGGCTTCGCCGCCGCGGGGCTGCTCTACGACGACGCCGGCGCCGTCAACGGCGTCTATACCGGGGACATGGGCGTCGAGCGCGACGGCTCGCATGGGCCGAACTACGCGCCCGGAATGGCGCTGATGGGCAAATATGTGCTGATCGGCGAGGGTGTGCGAGGCTCGCTCGCAAAGCAGTTGATGGCGAAGTTCAATCTGGCCGAAGGGCGCGAGCCGGGCAAATACGGCATCGGCATCAAGGAACTCTGGCAGGTCAAGCCTGAGAACCACAAGCAAGGCCTGGTTCAGCATTCCTTCGGCTGGCCGCTCGACATGAAGACCGGCGGCGGCTCCTTCCTATACCACCTCGAGGACAACCAGGTCGCGGTCGGCTTCGTGCTGCACCTCAACTACAAGAATCCGTGGATTTCGCCTTTCGAGGAATTCCAGCGCTTCAAGACGCATCCGGCGATCCGTGGCACTTTCGAGGGTGGCAAACGCATCTCCTACGGCGCACGCGCCATCACCGAAGGCGGCTGGCAGTCGGTGCCGAAGCTTTCCTTCCCCGGCGGCGCGCTGATCGGCTGCTCGGCCGGCTTCGTCAACGTGCCGCGCATCAAGGGATCGCACAATGCGGTGCTGTCCGGCATGCTGGCTGCCGAGCATGTCGCCAAGGCGCTCGGCGACGGCCGCGCCAATGACGAGCTGACCGCCTACGAGGATGCCTGGCGCGAGAGCGACATCGGCAAGGATCTGAAGAAGGTCCGCAACGTGAAGCCGCTCTGGTCGCGCTTCGGCACCGTGCTCGGCGTCGGCCTCGGCGGGCTGGACATGTGGCTGAACACGCTGTTCGGCGTCTCGCTGTTCGGCACCTTGAAGCATGGCAAGGCCGACTACGCCACGCTAGACCCAGCCTCCAAGCACAAGAAGATCGTCTATCCGAAGGCGGACGGGGTCCTGACCTTCGACCGGCTGTCCTCCGTGTTCCTGTCGAACACCAACCATGAGGAGAACCAGCCGATCCATCTGCAGGTGAAGGACATGGCGCTGCAAGTGCGCTCCGAACACGACGTGTTCGCAGGCCCGTCGACGCGCTACTGCCCGGCTGCGGTCTATGAATGGGTCGATGCGGACGGCAATGCTGCGGCCGATCCTTCGGCCAAGGACGTGCGCTTCGTGATCAACGCGCAGAACTGCGTCCACTGCAAGACGTGCGACATCAAGGACCCCAACCAGAACATCAAC
>JALYWP010000294.1 GCA_030852655.1 Pseudomonadota bacterium
ACCCGGACCTCGTGCATCTCGAAAGGGCGGCCGATCACGAGCCGGCAAGCTTCCCGCCCTACGATGTCTATCCGCCTAAGCCGGAATGGACGCCTGCATCCGGTACGCTGTCCTCTCCCAAGGAAGCTTCGAAGGAAAAGGGTGAAATCCTGCTCGACGTCTGTGTCACCGGCATCGTCAAGGCTCTGAAGGCCGAATTTCCGCGCTGACGGGACACGCGATCGACAGCAAAAAGCCGCGTCGGTTGCAAGCGACGCGGCTTTTCTTTCTTGTCGGCGTCTCAGAACGGCCGGTTTGGTGGCAACCGTCGGTCTGGTTGGACGGTGGCCTTGTCGAGCCCGATCGAGGAGTTCTCGTCGCGCATGGCGGTTCTTATCCTGGCGATTGCTTGGCCTATTCGATCGGCGAGATCGCACGCGAGACCATAGGCCGGTGGCGACGGATAACCGGTGCGCCAGGTATCGCGGTCCACCGGGCGATAGGGGTGGTCGTGAGGGATATAGAAAACCACCGTCAGTTCCTGATGATGTTGTGCTCAGGGCCGAACGGGAACCCGGTGATGTTCTCGGCGCCGTCCTCCTTGACGATCAGGATGTCATGCTCGCGATAGCCGCCGGCACCAGGCGCACCTTCCGGCAGCATGACCATCGGCTCCATCGACACGACCATGCCGGGCTTCAACTCGGTATCGATGTCCTCACGCAGTTCCACGCCCGCCTCGCGACCGTAGTAATGGCAAAGCACCCCAAAGGAGTGGCCGTAGCCGAAGGAACGGTACTTGAGCAGATCCCATTCACGGTACATTTCGTTGAGTTCGATGGCGATGTCCTTGCAGCGCGCGCCGGGCTTGATGAGCTCGAGCCCGCGCCGATGCACGGCCACGTTCTTCTCCCAGATATCGAGGCTCACGTCGTCGACGTGATCGCAAAACAGCGTCCGTTCGAGCGCCGTGTAGTAGCCGAATATCATCGGGAACGTGTTGAGCGACAGGATGTCGCCGGACTGAACCTTGCGGTTGGTCACCGGATTATGGGCGCCGTCCGTGTTGATGCCCGACTGGAACCATGTCCAGGTGTCCATCAATTCGACGAAGGGGAAGGAGCCGGCGATCTCGCGGACCATGGCGTTGGTGGTGGCGATCGCCACCTCGTGCTCCGGCACGCCCGCCTTGACCGCCTCCACGCAGGCCGCGCCGCCGACGTCGCAGATGCGCGCGCCTTCGCGAATGAGCTTTTGTTCCTCGAGCGACTTGATCGAGCGCATCCACATTGACGGCTGGGCGACATCGACGAATTCAACGCCCGGCAGCGCTTCTTCGAGTTGGCGGCGGAAGTCGAGCGAGACATGGTCGAACTCGATGCCAATGCGCTTGACGCCGGTGGTCAGCTGGCGCACGGCGCGATAGAAATTGTCACGCCGCCAATCGGTGTAGGTGATGTTGTCGCCGAAGCTGCGGCGGTAGGGCTGGCCGCCGTCGATGCCGGCCGAAATGGTCGTCGCTGTGTTCTGGTCGATGACCATGCCGTACTTGCGGCCGAAATAGCAGTAGAGCCAGCCGGAATAGTAGTTGATGCAGTGATAGGAGGTGAACAGAGCCGCGTCGACATTGTTGTCGGCCATCCATTTGCGCACGTCGTTCTGCCGACGGGCCATTTCGGCATCGGAGAATGGTGAGAATTCCTTCTCGCCGTTGTGCCACTTCATCACGTGCAACATGTCGTCAGTCATCGCTGTGTTCCCTTCAGATCGATGACACGACGCTAGCGAGGAGATCATCATCAGGAAAATTTATTCACCTGATGCCTCCATTTTGAAAAATCATGAAGGCGCAAATGCTGCACGTTCCACTCAACCCAACCCTGCCGATCCGGGACCAGGGAGACGTTGCTAATGAATCGAGTTTGAACGGCAACTTGCGCCGCATGCTTCCCACGACCAGACGGTCCGGTCCCTGCCCCATATCGGATATCGTCTGGCGTCATGGCTGCCGGCGGCGGTTGAACACAGCTAGAAAGTACCAATTGCCGGCACTCCAGAGGCTACCGTGACGTTGGACAACCTAAGAATTTAGCGAACCGCTATTCCCCTTGGGCGTACCACCCTCGCTTTCACGTTACAGCCGCCAGCAAGTTTCCCGGCACCACCTCGGTCGCCGGCGGGCCTTTCTTCCGGGGCATCTGCGCTGCCTACATCACCAATGCGTCGGCTCCCGCCTGCTCGTCGAACACGACGGCGCAGCCCATCCTGACCGCGACCCTGGAGATTTCATCGGCCATCTCCTCGTCGGGCGTCACGAAATCCCCGGTAAGCACCCGGAGTTCTTCGACGGCCTTCGAGGTCGACAGAAGCAGCCCGGCGCCCTGGGGCAGCACGCTGATGCGGACGGCCTCGGCCAGATCCTCCTGATTGAAATGATGGTATCCCATGGCGGTTCTCCAACCTTCCGGTGGATGCCACCTGAAACGCGCCGTCCGCCTATCGGGTTCCGCCCCGGGCCAAAGTGCGTCGCATCACGCCTATTCGCTGACGGCGTGCCGGCCCGTGAGGGTTTCGACATGTATCCTGTAGAAAACATGTGGCCTGCCCGCGGCGGGGACCGGCTTCAGGCCGCCTGGCTCCCACCAATTGGCGTGCTTGCTCAGCAGCGACCATGCATGGTCGCGCTCCCGCTTCGATCCGATGCGGTCGGGCAGTTCCTGGTAAACACCATGGACCACGACGCTTTTCCAGCCGCTGCTGTCCTTGAAATCGTCGACCTGCAAGCAGACCTGCGGGTTCTGCCGCATCCATTCGATCTTCTGGCCGGTGAGCGAGAAACTGTAGATGTGATTGTCGGCAAAGGCGAAGGTGATCGGAACGACATAGGGCCGGTTGTCCTTCGCGCAAGCCAGATGTCCCAGGCTGGACGCCATGAGAATGGCCGCGCATTCCCGCTCGGTGAGTTCCTTGACAATCATGATCGTCCGCTTCCTCCCTGCTGCAAGTCCAGGATACCGCACGGCCCTTCAAAGGTGTAGATTGGCCACCGCGCCAAATGCGGCCTTGTTGCCGCAGGCCACCCTCAGAGGCTGGCGGGAGCCGCGAGAACGGCACCGACTGGCGAAAAATGGTGCGGATGAAGGGACTCGAACCCCCACGCCTTTCGGCACTGGAACCTAAATCCAGGGCGTCTACCAATTCCGCCACATCCGCATCGGCACGCCAATCCCATGGCAGCCATCATTCTGTCAATCTCGGGGTGGAGATCACGTTCCTTACGCCGCGCGAAGAAGTGTTGAAAATTGGCGCCGCCTGTGACAAAAGGCGTGGCAATTGTGACGGGAGAGAAAGAACCGCCCTTGGTGGTCTCGGTAAGGGTAAGCAAAACAAATACTTACCAAGACTATCGTGCGTTTCGAGCGAACAAAACCCCATCGGCCGAGGCCGCCGGGACAAGCACGCTGAACCCGCACACCACTAGCCACTCCGGCACGAATTTCCGGCAGGCTGAACGGCGACGCCGTACAGATGCCTTATTCTGGAAACGAAGGTTTTGACTATGCAGGTTACCGAAACGCTGAATTCCGGCCTGAAGCGTGAGATCAAGGTCACTGTCCCGGCCGGCGACATGGAGGCCAAGCTCCTGGAGCGGCTGAACGACGCCAGGGGCAAGGCGCGCATCAACGGCTTCCGCCCCGGCAAGGTGCCGATCCAGCACCTCAGGAAGGTCTACGGCAAGTCCTTCATGGCCGAGGTCGTCAACGACATCCTCTCGAACCAGACCCGCCACATCATCGCCGACCGCGGCGAGAAAGCCGCCATGCAGCCCGAGGTCACCATGACCGAGGACGAGAAGGAGGCCGAGAAGATCCTGGCCGGCGGCGCCGATTTCGAGTTCCAGCT
>JALYWP010000339.1 GCA_030852655.1 Pseudomonadota bacterium
TCTGTTCCGGTTCATCATCATCATCGCAGGCTATGGCATGGCCGCGCTCGCCGCCAGCGCCTTCCTCAACGTCGTCATGCTCGCCTGGTTCGGCCTCACGCCGGAGGAGACGCGCTTGGTCGCAACCGGCTCGTTCTTCTTCTCCATTCCTTTCGTCGCGCTTTTCGTCGCCTATTTCGCTTTTATCCCCTCGGCCTTTGCGATCGTGATTGGCGAGGTCGCCGGCAAGCGCGACTGGCTTTTCTACGCGCTGGCAGGTGCGGTCGTCGCCCTGTTCGTCCTCGGTTTCAGCCGCAGCGGCGAGGGAACCGCCTTTGCCGAAATCGCCGATTTGAACTTCGCGCTCGCCCTCATCGGCGCCGGCATGTGCGGCGGTATCGGCTACTGGGCGGTCGCCGGCCGTTCCGCCGGCGCCTGGCGAGCCGGCCGGGACATCACTTTGCCTGAGCCGTGACGATCTTCAGCGCGAAGGCTGAGAACACGCCGGCGAACAGATAGTCGACGACGCGGGTCACGCGCGGACTCCGCTTCATCGCCGCCGCGAAGCGGTCGGCGGCGAACACCATCGGCGCCGTCACCGGGATCGAGATCAGCACGAACAACGCGCCGAGGAAGAACAGCTTGCCGGCGGCGTCCGGATCCCGCGCCGACACGAATTGCGGCAGGAAGGTCATGAAGAAAAGAATGATCTTCGGGTTCATCAGATTGACCCCGAAGCCGATCGAGAAACTTCTGCCCATCGAAATGCCCGGGCCGCCTTTTTTCTCCGGGGAAAAGGCAGAGCCGTAGCGGATCGCCTGATACGCCAGATAGACCAGGTAGCCTGCGCCGAAGATTTTCAGCACCAGGAAGGCGCTCGGCGACGCCAGGATCAGCGCCGAGACCCCGACGACCACCAGCGTCGTGTGCACCAGCGTCCCGGTCAGCGCTCCGGCCATCGAGGCAAATCCCGCGGCCCGGCCCTGGGAAAGCGTGCGGCTGACGAAGAGCGTCATGTCGGGACCCGGCGTGATCGCCAGGATCACCGAGGCAATGGCAAACTGGACGAGCACGACGGTATCGGGGACGAACGGCATTGTCGGGCGTCCGGTTGAAGCGAAGGCCAGCCTATAATCCCGCATGCGAGGAGACGAAAGAGGCCGCGGCGACCGGCACTTGGTCCAGCCTGCGCGCCCTTGCTGCATGGCAGCTAAGGCCGCAGTGCAGCATCCGCTCGGATCAGACGGCCGAGCATTCTCGTCGTCCTAAACGAAAGTCCTACGACTTAAGTATGCGGTTTTCGTATTTTATCCTGCTCGGTCACGATTGCGTGAACATTTATGGCCGCGATCTTTCTTTCTGTGCTTGCGTACCCGTCTCTCATGCATATTCTGGCGCGGCAAAATAACGCACAAAACGTGCACCTGGGAGGAGAACATGACCAACAATACGATCTCACGCCGTAAATTCCTGAGGACGGCAACCGTAGGCGGCGCCGCTGCCGCCGGCGCGACTCTCGCCGCTCCGGCGGTGCTGGCCCAGTCGCCGATCACCCTGAAGATGCAGTCGTCCTGGCCGGAGTCAGACATCTTCCAGGACATGGCCAAGCAGTATGTCGAGCGGGTGGGCGCAATGTCGGGCGGCCGGCTGAAGATCGACCTGATGCCGGCCGGCGCCGTCGTCGGCGCCTTCCAGGTCCAGGATGCCTGCCATGACGGCACCATCGACGCTGCCCATACCGTTCCCGTCTACTGGTACGGCAAGCACAAGGCCGCCTCGCTGTTCGGAACCGGGCCGGTGTTCGGCTGCGACGCCAACCAGATGATCGCATGGATCTATCACGGCGGCGGCGCCGAGTACTATCGCGAGCTCACCCAGGACGTCCTCGGCCTGAACATCGTCGGCTTCTTCGCCTTCGGCATGCCGGCCCAGCCGCTCGGCTGGTTCAAGAGCGAGATCACCGACGCCGGCCAGCTTTCCGGCCTCAAATACCGCACGGTCGGCCTCTCGTCGGACCTCTTCCAGTCGATGGGCGCCGCAGTCGCGCAATTGCCCGGCGGCGAAATCGTCCCGGCGATGGAGCGTGGCGTCATCGAGGGCTTCGAGTTCAACAATCCGACTTCCGACATGCGCTTCGGCGCACAGGACGTGGCCAAGAACTACATGCTGTCGTCCTATCACCAGGCGTCGGAATCCTTCGAGTTCATCTTCAACAAGGACACGTATGAGGGGCTCGATCCGGATCTCCAGGCGATCCTCAAATACGGCGTCGAGGCCGCCCATCTTGCCAACTTCGCGCTGGCGATGGAACAGTACTCGGCCGACCTGAAGAAGCTGCAGGACGCCGGCGTCAACGTGAAGCGCACGCCGGATACCGTGCTCAAGGCGCAGCTCGACGCCTGGGACAAGATCCTGCCGCCGCTGATGGAGGAGCCATTCTTCAAGAAGGTCGTGGACAGCCAGAAGGAATGGTCCGAGCGCGTCGTCTACTACAGCCTGCAAAACGCGCCCGACTACAAGATGGCCTACGAGCACTACTTCCCCGGCAAGCTCTGAGCAGCAGCCATAGAACCTGACAGCGACGGGATGGCCTCGGCCGTTCCGTCGCCTTCGCAGCGGGGACAGCAATGCTCGGTTATATCCGTTTCGCGGACAGCCTTTCCGCGTGGTTCGGAAAGGTGTTCGCCTGGTCGATCATGATCATGACGATCGGCATGACCTACGAGGTCGTCGTGCGCTATCTGTTCAGGGCGCCGACCGCCTGGGCCTATGACGTCGGCTACATGCTCTACGGCACGCTGTTCATGATGGCCGGCGCCTATACCTTGTCGCGCGACGGCCATGTGCGGGGGGACTTCATCTACAGGCTGTGGCGACCGCGAACGCAGGCGACGGTGGAGCTCACTCTCTACATCCTCTTCTTCTTCCCGGGCGTGCTCGCGCTCATATTCGCCGGGTGGAAATATGCCGCCCGAAGCTGGCGCTACATGGAGGTCAGCACCTTCAGTCCGGCCGGAATTCCGATCTACCAGCTCAAGTCGGTCATCGTCGCGGCCGGCATCCTGCTTTTCATCCAGGGCATCGCGCAGGTCTTCCGCTGCATCGTCTGCCTGCGCACCGGCGCGTGGATACGCGCCGAGGAAGATGTCGAGGAAACCGACAAGATGCTGATCGATGCGCACAGCCGCGAGGACCTCGAACAAGGCGGCGAAGCACTGGACATCCCTTCGGGGCTCGAGGACGAGATCAAGGCCGCACGCAGCCAGGGAGAGCGCAAGTGACCGATCCCCAGATCGCAGTCGGCATGCTGCTCATCCTGGTGCTGGCCATCTTCCTCGGCTTCCCGGTGGCTTTCACGCTGATGGCGCTTGGCGTCGCCTTCGGCTACTACGCCTATTTCGACGTCGGCCGCATGTGGCGCGCCTATGACAGGGCCGTCGAGCAGGATCTCAGCCCCTTCACGCAATGGGAGACGTGGCTGAGCGGCTTCTTCGACAACCGCATCTTCGACCTGTTCGTCAACCAGACCTACACGGTCATGTCGAACGACACGCTGACAGCGGTGCCGCTCTTCCTGTTCATGGGCTACGTCGTCGAGCGGGCCAACAT
>JALYWP010000364.1 GCA_030852655.1 Pseudomonadota bacterium
GGTCAGGACACCGCCCTTTCACGGCGGGAACAGGGGTTCGATTCCCCTTGGGCGTACCACCCTCGCTTTCACGTTACAGCGGCCAGCAAGGTTTCCGGCACCACCGCTACGCGCCTTTCCGAGCCTCCGCCTTTTCACGCGACCGCACGGAGTGAAACGGCGTCGCCGCCGAGGTTCGTCCATGAGTAGAGGCTGCCTCCTGAGGCCCTAAAGCGCACGATCCGGAATCGGGCCCCTTTCAGTCTGCGCGGCGCACCATGTCGGACATTGACGACATGGCTGCGAAACGCATGCGTAGACCCACTCTCATGATCTGATTGCAAGGTGGCTCCCCGGAGCCATCTTCGTAGGCGGCGCAAGGACTCATAGCGCAATCCTGGTCGGCCTTTGGCACATTTCAGCCGTCACACCGGGACTGCTTTCAGATAGTCCATCTCAGAGAGCACGTTGCGCACCGTGTTCAGAAAGGCGCGAATATTGTTGCTGTCCTCTTTCGTCCTGAACTTGGCGAAGATCGGCGTATCCGCAATCGGCGGCGCGGTCGTCAAAATACGCACGGCACCGTGCCGGACATCGCTCTCCGCCATTTTGTTCGGATAGACACCGATAGCAACGCCGGTTGTCACGAGATGAGCAAGCATGGCCACGCTGTTGCACATGTCGATACGCGCGGGCGTCAGACCGGCGCTGCCAAACCAACTCACTATCTGACGATAATTGATGCTGCCGACCGGATTGGAGATGATGGGATGACCCACAATGTCGTGCGGTGTCACTACCGGTGGCAGGTCCCATGACGACGCAGCGATCCATGCCGTTTCCTGGGCGCCTAGCGGCACCAGCGTGAATCCATCATGCTCGACCGGTTCTACCAGAAAACCGAGATCGAGCTTGTGCCCGTGAAGGTCCGGTTCGACGGACGCCGTGGTGGACACGACAACTTCCGGATGGAGATCTGGGTATTGGGAGTGGACTGCTTTCAATATCGGCGAAAGACAGATCATGGCAAAGCCTTCGGCAAAGCCAACCCGGATCGTGCCCCGCACGGCAGCGGCGCCAAACCGGCCCGATATCTTTTCCACTGATGAAAGGACGCCCTGCACGTCCCCCAGCAACGAGTGTCCGCTCACCGTCAGGCGAATTCCCCTGCCCGCGCGATCGAAGAGGCTTGCGCCGATACGCTCCTCCATCGCCTTCAACCTCAGCGAGATCGACGGCTGTGCCAGGTTCAGCTTCTTCGCAGCCTTGTCGACCGAGCCGAGCGTGGCTGTCCAGTAGAAGGCTTCAAGTTGAGCGAGAGTAAGACGAGTCATAGGGAAATCAAATGAATCACCGGGAGAAATACTCATTTGTGGCCAAAAACTTAAATGGCTATGCAATGGCTTGCAAGATGGCAAGGAGGGGCAAGTGCCGCTACCGGACGGGCGTATCTCCAGGATCGAGGGATATGAGCTGCGCTGTGCGATGCCGGCCGTAGCCGGCAACGCGCTGCGGGTTTTTAGCGAGCGCTCGGCCCTGCTCATCAGGATCGTCACCGCTTCCGGTCACGAGGGATGGGGCGAAACCTGGGCCTATCCCGGACCAGCCGGTGCCATGATCCGCTCTGTCCTCGGCCCGGCGCTACTGGGAGCCGATGTCTCCAATCCGCGTGCCGCCCAGGCCAAGCTGCTGCAAGCCGCCGTCCCCGATCGTCGCGGACAAGTGCACATGGCGGTCAGTGCGCTCGACATTGCGATGTGGGATGCGCTTGGCCAGGTGACCGGCAAGCCCCTGCATGCGCTTCTGGGCGGTGCGCTGCGCGACCGCGTTCGCGCCTATGCGAGCGGGCCGCTTTTGCCCGCTGACGACGATCGCTATGGCGGCTTCGAAGAAGAGGTCACACGCTACGCCGAAAGTGGCTTCACCGCAGTCAAGATCAGGATCGGCATATCGCTCGCACAAGACCTGCGCGCGATTGGGCAGGCGCGCTCCATTCTGGGCGATTCCGCGCTGTTGATGGCGGATCTAAACGAATCCTCCACCGTCAGGGATGCCGTCAACCTCGCGCAACAGGCCGTCGACGCCAATCTTGCCTGGATCGAGGAGCCGTTGCCGCATGACGACCTTCCCGGCTACCGCCGCCTCGCGCAATTGCTCCCTGTGGCGCTGGCTGGAGGCGAATCCTTTTGCGGGGCCCAGGCGTTTCGCGACATTATGCGCGAGGGCGCGCTCGACATCGTGCAGCCCGATCTCGCCGTGTGCGGCGGCATAACGGAGGGGCTGCGGATCACAGGCCTTGCGGACGCATTCGACGTGCCCGTCTCGCTGCATGTGTGGGGAACAGGCGTCAATTTCCTCGCGGCTCTTCAATTCTCCGCGATCCTGACGCCGGGCCGCGGACAGGTATCGGCGCCGCTGTTCGAATATGACGCGAGCTTCAACCCGCTGCGCGACCGCATTTACGACCCCAAGCCCGACGCGCAGGGAAATCTCGCCATTCCGGACGGCCCGGGACTGGGCATGAAGATCCCGATCGACCGGCTCGGCGACTATGTGCAGGACCATTGGGTCCTCGAGCCTTGAATTCAACGACAGACCAAAGGTGGAGGAGAGTGAAAATGAAAAAACTTCTGTTTGCCGCAACCATCGCGCTGGCAGCGTGTCCCGCCCTTGCCTGGGCTGCGCCCGAAATGACGCTGAACCTCGGCTTCGTAGGCGGCACCAACGCGCCTGAAGCGATCGCCATGGGCCAGTTCGCCGACGAGGTCAAGGAGAAGACCGGAGGTCGCATCGAGGTCCGCCTGCAGGGCGGCGGTGCGCTTGGCGGCGACCGCGAAGTCATCGAGGGCGTTCAGCTCGGCACAGTCGACATGACGGTGGTCAGCACGTCGATCGTTGTCAATTTCGCACCAGAATTCGCGATCTTCGACATACCGTTCCTGTTTCGCGATTTCGATCATGCCCAGGCCGTTCTCGAGGGGCCGATCGGGCAGGAGTTGCTGGAAGGCCTGCCGGAGAAGGGTCTTGTGGGCCTGGGTTTGGGCGGAATGGGCTTCAGGGAACTGACCAACAACGTGGCCCCCGTGAAGTCTCCGGCCGATGTGGAGGGTCTCAAGATCCGCACTCAGCAGAACGAGATGCACATCGCCGTGTGGCGCGAACTCGGCGCCCTGCCGACGCCGATGGCGATCCCCGAAGTCTACACCGCGCTTCAGCAAGGCGTGGTCGACGGACAGGAGAATCCGGTCGGGGCGATCATCAACAACCGCTTCGGCGAGGTCCAGAAATATATCAGCCTCACCGACCATGCCTTCACGCCGCTCGTGCTGCTGATCACGCCGTCGATCTATTCCTCGCTCAGCGAGGAAGACCGGCAGGTTTTCGTCACGGCCGCGAAGAACGCGATGGGGCGAAACCGCAAGGAGGTCGAGAATGTTCTGACCTCCGGGCTCGAGACACTGAAGTCGCAGGGCATGACTGTGGTTGCCGACGTCGACAAGGCGGCCTTCCGGGCCAAGCTCGATGACATCTACATGGAATTCGCAAAGCGCTTCGGCGAGGACCGACTGAAGGCGATCGAAGAGACCAAGTAATGGAAACGGCTTCATCGTGGCGTTCGGCCTTCCTCGCGCTGGAAGGCCGGATCACACAGGCAGCGGTCGCGCTGGGAACATGCGGCCTGGCGCTCGCCTGCCTGGTCGGCTTCTACCAGGTGGTCACGCGATTCATCCTGCACGCGCCCTCGTCATGGTCGGAGCCGCTCATCCAGACGACGCTGATCTGGATGGTCTATGTGGCTCTTGCCGGCGCAATGCGCGCCGGCACGCTGATCTCGGTCGATCTGCTCGTGAGCATCAGCACCGGAAGCCTGCTCAAGCTCGTCCGTGCCGTTATCCATCTGTCGGTGCTGTCGCTGCTGGTCATCATTTTCTGGTTTGGCTGCGAACTCGTCTGGCGGGTGCGTTTCCAGACGATAGCGGGCCTGGGGATCTCGGCTTCATGGGCCTATGCGGCGCTGCCGACAGGCGCGGTGCTCTCCGCGCTCGCGCTTCTCGCCCACGCGCTGGATCCCAAAGGAGAGCCGGACCACCGAACCGAAAACGCAGCTTGAGCCATGGTAGCCGCCTTGGTGCCGATCCGGCGGCACGCCTGAACACCGACCATCCCTCGAGCTTGGTACGAACCACGGAATTGGAATTGCCCCCATGTTGCTGACGATGATTGCCGTGATGGTCATCCTGATGGGATTGTCGGTTCCCGTGGCCGTCGCCATCGGCCTGGCCGGTGTGGTTGGAACGATCGGGTTTTCGAACCTGCCGCTGATCGTGGTGCCGCAGCAGGCTTTCATCGCGCTCGACAAGTTTCCGCTGGCCGCCATCCCGTTCTTCATCGTGGCCGGCAACATCATGGCTGCCGGCGGCATATCGTCGAGACTTGTCGACCTCGTCGAAAGTGTCATCGGCGAAACCCGTGGCGGCCTGCCGCTCACCTGCATCCTCGTCTGCATGATCTTCGCGGCAGTTTCGGGATCGAGCGTCGCGACCACCTATGCGATTGGCGCAATTCTCATCCCCGCAATGGTGCGTCAGAACTACCCCACCGGATTCGCCGCGTCGCTCCAGGCAACGGCAGCGGAACTCGGGGTGATCATTCCACCGTCGATCCCGATGATCATCTATGGGGTCTCGGCCGGCGCGCCCGTCGGCGACATGTTCATCGCCGGATTGGGCCCGGGTCTCCTGATCGCCGTGGCATTAGGCGCCTTCGTGATCGTATGGTCCCGGCTCAATCACGAGCCTTTGCCGACCCAGGAAGCCAAGAAGGAGTTCGTACCGAGCTTACGGCGGGCGTCCCTGGCCCTGGCAATGCCGATCATCATTCTCGGCGGCATTTATGGGGGCGTCTTCACCCCTACCGAAGCGGCAGTGATAGCGGTGTTTTACGCACTTGCCGTGAGCCTGCTGGTCTATCGGGAGATGACGATCCGCGATCTGATGATCGTTATGCGCCGCTCGACGCTGTCGTCGGCCATCATCATGTTCATCATCTCAATGGCGGGCCTCTTTTCCTTCATCCTCACGCGCGCCGGAATTCCAGCAGAGATCAGCGAGTGGATCGTCGAGAACTTCGACAGCGCCCTCACCTTCCTACTTGCGGTCAACCTGCTGCTCTTCCTGATCGGCATGTTCGTCGAAACGTCGGCGTCGATCGTCGTGATTGCGCCCATCCTCGCGCCGATCGCCCTGCGCTACGGCATCGACCCGATCCATTTCGGAATGATCATGATCGTCAACCTTGCAATGGGGATGATCACGCCGCCCTTCGGCGTCAATCTCTTCGCAGCATCAGACGTAGCCAAGATTTCCCTGCACCGCATGATCCCCTATCTCATTCCGTTCGTCTGCGTCATCATCCTGTGCCTGGCCCTCATCACATACTTGCCGATGATCAGTCTGGGCTCGCTCTACCTCCTCAACGTCCGGTGAAGCGTCGCAAGCAGATGGAGAATCCGCCCTTCGATCGCCTCGCCATGATCCTCGTGCTGACACCTCTGCACCCGGATGTGATGAGCGGCCTTGCCGGCCGTTTCGATGTCGTGGAAGCCGACGTGAGCACGGCGCGTTCGCTTCCACCGGCCGTCCTTTCGCAGGTACGCGGCGTCGCCTGCGCGGGCACCATTCCCCGGTCGCTTGTCGATGCCCTACCCGGATTAGAGATTATCGCCAGCTTCGGCGTCGGCTATGACGGCATTGACGTCGCTCACGCCGCACGATGCGGCGTCGTCGTCACCAACACGCCGAACGTGCTCAACGAGGACGTTGCCGACACTGCGGTCTGGTTGCTTCTGGAGGCGGCGCGCGGATTCTCGAAGGCGCAGGACTGGCTGCGCGAAGGCAGGTGGGAGAGTGAGGGGCCGTACCCTCTGTCGCCCCTCTCGCTCAGCGGACGCTCCGTGGGCATATGGGGGCTTGGGAGGATAGGTCTGGCCATCGCCCGGCGCGTGGAGGCTTTCGGCCTTCCCATTTCCTATCACAGCCGGCGCCCGGTGGCTGGCGTTCCTTACCACTACCAGCCCTCCTTGCAGGCCCTGGCGGAAGCCGTCGATACGCTCGTCGCAGTGGTGCCGGGCGGCAGCGCGACCGATCGCGCCATTGACGGAAACGTCCTTGCGGCTCTGGGCCGCGAGGGAATCTTCATCAATGTCGGGCGCGGCTCAACCGTCGACGAGGACGCCCTCATCCGTTGCCTGCGTGACGGCACGATCGCGGCGGCCGGCCTGGACGTGTTCGCCAGCGAGCCCAGAGTTCGCGAGGAGTTTCTGGCGCTCGACAATGTTGCGGTGCTACCGCATGTCGCGGCTGCAACCGCAAGGGCGCGCGGTGCCGTCGCGCGGCTTGTCGTCGATAATCTTGTAGAATGGTTCGCGCATGCAAGAGCGTTGACTCCGGTGTCGGAGGTCGCAGCGCAATGCGCCGAAAAGTGACGCAACGCCCTCGCCCGTCTGGTGCTGTCTCAAAGGTATGATCGGTTGTGGCGAGCGCCGGCAAGCTTGAAGAAACGAACCACGCGAATCTTCTCCGGCACCTATTTCACCCGCCATCCAGGCGCTGCCGAGACTCGTCTCGGCCCCGGTCCTGCCAGCAGCAATGCGCCCCCATTTTGGCCGTTCCGCAGTCCTTGAGGAAACCAGAACCGGCCGTTGTCTCGGGGCTTCAACTCGAGTGTCGCTTGTTCTGACAGCGTCCCTCGAATCTGCGGCGGGTTCGCTCGCGTCCGATCTAGAAGATGGTCGTCGAGGACGGCACCAATTCCAAATCGGACCTTTCGCATAGCGGTTTCGCCTGCGGTTGCCGCACTTTTGAGCCTCGGACTCGGTTCCGAATATCCGTCGGGGTTGCGCCGACATGCTGGCGAAACACGCGACTGAAATGGCCTCCACTACCGAATCCGCATCTGAAGCCAATCTCGCTGATTTCCAGGTCGCTGGCCGCGAGAAGCGACTTGGCATAGTGGAGACGCACCGCTAGGTAGGCCGCCACCGGGCCGATGCCCAATTCGGCGGCGAAGAGCCGTTCGAGTTGACGCCGCGAGAGGTTGAGTTTGGCCGCGATGTCCACGACCGACAGTCTCTCCTCCAGACTGCTCTCCATCATGAGCAGGGCGCGCTTTACGGTCCGGCTTGCCGCCTCGGGGAAAAGGTCTCCGCCAGGCTGCGCGTCATGCGTGCTTCTCATCCGGTCCATGACCAGGATTTTCGCCGCTTTCTCAGCAGCCTTCTGCCCGACGAGCTTCAAGACGAAGTGTCCCGCCAAATCCGCTGCACCGGTTCCTCCAGCGCAGGTGGATCGCTTGCCATCGACGCAAAACAGGCGGTCGGCCCGCGCCTGGACTCCAGGAAAGGCTTCCCGGAAGTCCTTGATATGAAACCAGCTGACAGAAGCGTTGTACCCGTCCAGCAATCCGTACCGAGCCAAAACAAAGCTCCCGGTGCAGAGGGCCGTCAGGTCCACCCCGCGCTCGGCCGCCTGAAGCAGAAAATTTTCCTTTTCCCGGGTCAGAGCCTGGTTGGTGCCGAGTAGCCCTCCAACCACCACGATATTGTCGTACTCGCACGGATCTCCAATGGCTCTGGTGGGGAGCAGCTCGAGACCACAGCTCGCGCGTATGGGCAGCCCTCTTTCACCCAGAATTTGCCAATCGAATTCTATGCGGCGGCTACGATCGCCCTCATCCCCGGCCAGACGCAATGTGTCGATGAAGAGGGAAAGCGGCGACAGCGTAAAATCGCGAACGAGGAGAAATCCAAACTTCTTTGCCATCCAATCAGATCCTTGAGTCGATAGATTCTTGCCCTTTCGACAAGACGCCTGGCAGGCGACAGCCAAGAGACCCCATGCCCTGGGGCAAGATGTGATGGCAGGGCGGTCTACGGGAGATGTTTACTCGCCTGGGAGTATATGACTCGATTCAGGCCGCCATGACACCCAGATGCCGGAGCCGGCGGACAGGTTGAGATTCTCGAGTTCGTCATGGCTTTTCTGCGCCATGAGCTCCAGTCCGCTTGCGCCTTCCAGATGGATGATCGCGGTCGCCCCGACGAACTCCTCGCCCACCACGGACGCATGCATGGCGTTGCCAGAAGTCGGCCGTTCACGGGCCAATTGCACGCGGTCGCCCGAGACGACGAAGGTCGCCTTGTCACCAACCGCCAACCTTTTTGAGGGATTCGGCGCGACGTCGAATTCGCCGGCGGGGGTCAGGATGCTGATCGTTTCGCCCGCGACCGATGCAACCCTGCCTGCAAAGACGTTCGACGAGCCCAGGAATTCCGCGACGAAGCGAGTTCGGGGTGCGCGGTAGATTTCTTGCGGATTTCCGATCTGTTCGATGCGGCCGCGGCTCATGATGACAACGCGATCGGCCATAGAGAACGCCTCCGACTGGCTATGCGTGACGTAGACGAAAGTGATGCCGAGTTCCCTCTGCAGGTTGGACAGCACCGTCTGCATGCGCACCTTCAAATGCGCGTCAAGCGCAGACAAAGGCTCATCGAGCAGCAGGATTTCCGGCTCGGTGACCAGCGAGCGCGCCAACGCCACGCGCTGCCGCTGCCCACCCGAAAGGTGCGCCACGTTCCGGTCGGCGAATTCGGTGATCTGCATTCTCTCCAGCCATTTATCGACCCTTCGGCCTCTCTCCGCCTTCTTAATTCCCCGCATGCGCAAGCTGAATTCGATGTTCTCGCGCACCGTCAGGAACGGGAAGAGTGCAAGGCTCTGCCAGACCATTGGCGTGTCGCGCCGCCATGTCGGAAGATCGTTGATGCGCTTCCCGGCAAGGCGGATTTCTCCCTCAGACGGCGCTTCCAGTCCCGCCAGCATGCGCAGCGTCGTCGTCTTTCCGCAGCCGCTCGAGCCCATAATGGCGAGGAACTCGCCCTTGCGGATATCGAGATCCATCGGCTCGACGGCGACGAACTCGCCGAACCTCTTGGTGACGCGGTCAAAGACGACAAGAGATTCTTCGGTCACGCGTATCACTCCGCTTTGCCGCCGTCGCCGGCGGGGCTGCGCTTCATGAGGAGGAGCTGGGCAAGGATCACCAGTGTGATCGAGGCAACAAACACGAAAGTGCCGATGACGTTGATGCGGGGGCTGACCTGGCCCTGCAGGAAGCCGAGCACCTTGACCGGCAGCGTCTCGTTCAGGCCGGACACGAACCAGGCGACGGCGAACTCGTCGAATGAGACGGCCATGGTGATGAAGAGAGCCGCAAAGATCGCTGGCCGGCAGAAGGGGATGATGACATGCCGCATCGCCATCCATTCGGAGGCGCCGAGGTTCCAGGCCGCCGCTTCGAGCGCAGGGTCCATCTGCGACAACCGAAGCCGGCAGATCGCCATGGCGAAGGGTGCGCACATCACGACATGGGCGATGATGACCGAATAGGTCGCCCCGGAGAGGCCGACATTCGATAGGAAGGCGAGCATTGCCAGGCCGAAGATAACGACAGGGATCGTCGGTGGCAGCAGCGCCAGCGCGACATAGACCGGCTTGCCCAGGAACCGGTAGCGGAAGTCGGTATAGGCCGCGCCGAACCCGAGCGCCGTGGCCACGATCGAGACGATTGCGCCGACGATCAGCGTGTTGCGCAGGCCCTCCCAGACGAGAGGGTCGGCGTAGACTGTCTCGTACCATACTGTCGAGAAGCCGCCGAGCGGCAGCGACGGGAAGCGATCAGCATTGAACGAGAAGACGAAGCTTGCCGCGATCGGTGCGAAGATGAAGGCGAAGCACAGGACGATGTAGAGCCTGAGAGCCCAGTCGATCCACGGATTACGGTTGAAGCCGCTCATCGACCGCGCTCCCGGTAAGCGTAGCGGACGGCAGCGAATGCTACCGCCAAGAGCGTTGCGATCATCGTCAGCGCGATGACCGCTGCGCGGGGCCATTGCTGGCCGGACTTGGTCGTGTCGGTAATGAGAATTGACAGGGTCGGTGGATTACCGCCGCCCAGATAAAGCGGGCTGACGAAATCGCCGAAGGTGAGGATGAAGCAGAACAGAGCCGCGATCACCAGCCCGACCCGGGCAGCCGGGACCACGACCTCAAAGACCGTGCGCAGCCGCCCGCAGCGCAGATTGTGCGCGGCCTCGATCAGGGTCCTGTCGATGAACATGAGGCTGAACAGTTGCAGCAGCACCACCAGCGGGAAACTCAAGGTCAGGTAGCCGATCATCGTTCCGAATGTCGAGTTCAGCATGCCGAGAGGCGCTATGCCGACCTTGGCCAGCAAGCCGTTGATGATGCCGTTGTCGGACAGGAATATCTGCCAGGAATAGACGCGCACCAGGTAAGAGGTGAAGAAGGGGATCACCATCAGGAACACGGCCCATCGTCGAGCGGCTTCCGACAGCTTGAAGGCGATGGCGTAGGAGCACGGAAGTGCAAGGATGCTGGTCACGACGGCGGCGGCGGTGGAGAGCAGCAATGTGCGAAGATAGGCTTCCCAGAAGACTCCGCGGCCGAGCATGCGCGCCCAGTTGTCAGGGTTGAAGTCCGGTTCCATGCGGAAATTCCGGACTGTCCAGAAGCTCAGCGCCACCAGGAAGACGAGCGGCACGAGGAAGAACATCACCTGCCAGATAAGCATCGGCAGGGAGAATGTCAGACCATAGGCTGTGATCGATTTCCGCATGAAACAGTCCCTGCCAGTTGACGACGGCTGTGATCGAATACCGCCCAGGCAGGCCGCGATGCGAGGGGGGCATTCTCGCCCACCCTGACTTTCACGGATGTGGCGCGATCAGCTGCCCTTGTAATCGGACCAGAAGTCGTTCCAGTCCTCAAGGCTCTGCTGGACCGGAAGCTGCCGGTATTTTATGCGCCCTGAGCGGATGAGGTCCATCGCGTTCGTCTCGTTGAGCAGCATCCCCTGGCGCTTGGCCTCTTCAGGCGTTTCGGTCGCCATTAGCTCCCAACCCTTTTTGCTGGGGATGAGACACGGATAGGCGGCCATATTGGCGGACTTCACCTGACCCTTCGCCGAAGTGATGTACTGAATCCACTTCTTGGCGAGATCTGCTTTCTGCGAGCCCTTGCCGATCGAGAAGGATTCGGTGAACTGCAGGCCGCCTTCCTCCGGGATCGTCGTGCGGACCTTGGCGCCGCCCTTTTCCAGTGCGCCGGTGATCCAGTCGCCGATACCGCCCAGAACCAGCATCTGACCGTTCTGCAGCGACGAGAATGAGCCGCCATAGTCGAAGAAGCCTCCGATCTGGGGGCGCAGCGTCGTCATCTTGGCCTTTAGGGCATCCCAAGCGGCGGCATCTATGTCGTATGGGTTGGCATTGCCTTCGAGCAGGCTGATCTGGCCGAGATTGGGCAGGTGCCAGTCGAACTGACCGACCTTGCCCTTCAGCTTGTCCGCCCAGTAGACGTTGTAGGTTGAAGCTTCCTTCTCGGTGATCGCTTCGGTGTTGTAGGCGACGCCGAGGAAGCCGAAGCGGGTAATGACCGAATAAAGGTCGTCGCCTACCCAGTGCCCCGGGAACTTCTGGAATTCGGGGAAAAACTCGTCGAACGGATAGTCCGCCGGGTCGAGCTTCTCGATGTAGCCGGCGGCGTTCAGCTGCTGCACATATTCGGCATCGGAAAGGATGACATCAAAGGTGCCGGGAGGCGACTGCGAGATCAGGCCGAGCATATTGTCGCCGCCGGTATAGTATTTCGGCTTGAACTTGACGTTGTTGGCCGCTTCGAATTCCGCCACGACGTCCGGTTCCGCGTGGCCATACCATGCGAGCATGTTGAGTTCGACCGGCGCGGCAGAAGCGAGGCGGCTGAGGAAAGGCGCCGCAAGAGCGCTGCCGCCGAGGATGCTTGCACCTTTGAGTACATTCCGTCTCGTATGCACGCCTGTGAGCTTCGTTTTGATGGACATGGGTTCCCCTTACGTTTTTGATTTCCATCGAAGCTATGAAGAGCCCATCCATTTGAAAAATTAATTCTTATAATAAAAGCATTTTCGTTCCTTATTGCCTCTGGAGTTCGATCCTCCTGCCGACCAGATCTCCCGACACGCCCGCGTCATCCAATCTGGCAATGATGTGATTGACCAGCAATATGCCCGCTTCTGACAGGCGTGGGTGCTTGTAGAACAGGCCGACGCGTATTTCCGCGAGCGGAGGAAAACCGTCGCTTTCATCGAGCGCGCGCATGCCCGGCAACATCGTGTACCGGGTCAAAGCGCTGACGCCGAAACCATTGACGACCGCGTTCTGCAAGCCGCTGATGCCGGAGCCGGTGTAAGCCACCCGCCAACGTATGTTCGCTGCATCCAATGCCTGGATCATCCTCGCCCGATAGGCGCAGCCTTCCGGATGCGCAGCGAGCGGAATGCCCTTCGCCGGATCGAACGCCACCGTGTCGGATGCCGCCCAGATCGGCCGTTCAATCCAGGAACGAGACAGATATTGCGCCCGCTCGTTGTTCACCATTGCCACGGCGAGATCGAGTTCGTCGGCGCGCAGCCGGTCCAGGATGTCGGCGCTCCATCCACAATGGATTTCGAGCGATATGCCGGCATGCTGGCGCGTGTATTCGGTGATGACGCCCTGCAGGAATGCCACGGCATAGTCGGTGGGCAGGCCGACACGCACCACTCCGGCAATTTTGGACCGGTTGAAGTAGGAGGCCGCTTCATCGTTGAGCCGCAGTATTTCACGGGCATAGCTCAATAGCATTTCGCCTTCACTGGTCAGAAGCAGGGTGCGGCCAGCCTGTTTGATGATCTGCGCACCGACGAGTTCCTCCAGACGGCGTATCTGCAGCGAGATGGCTGGCTGGGTGCGTCCCAGTGCTTCACCTGCCTTGGTAAAGGCGCCGAGGTCGATAACCGAAACAAACGTTCGTAGCAGGTCGGTCTGGTAGTTCACGATGCCCCGCATGGATTTCCATTCCTAATAGACGGATCACGATTATAAATTTCTCATATCAGAAGAGCGACCCGTATTCATCAATTCAGGTCAAATCGAGGAAAGAACATGGTTGATGAAACGGTCTTTGCCGCGGAACTGACCTGGCCGGACTACGATGCCAGGGTGAAAGGCGGAACGGTTCCTATCCTGATCCCGATCGGGTCGATGGAACAGCATGGCTGTCATATGCCGATGCATGTTGACGTCCTGTTGCCGACCGAGTTCGCCCGGCGGGTCGCGACGGAGGTGGCCGCTCTCGTCGCGCCGCCCTTCACCTATGGCTACAAGTCGCATCAGAAGTCCGGCGGCGGCAACCACCTGCCCGGCACGACGAGCCTTGACGGCGCAACGCTGGTCGCGGCTCTTCGCGACGTGATCAAGGAATTCGCCCGCCACGGCGTGCGAAAAATCTGCATGGTCAACGGCCACTTCGAAAATTCTTGGTTCATTGTCGAGGGCATCGATCTCGCGCTGCGTGAACTGCGCTGGGGCGGCATAGACGACATGAAGATCGTGGTCCTGTCCTATTGGGATTTCGTCGACAAGCCGACCATCGCGCGGCTCTACCCCAACGGATTCACCGGCTGGGACCTGGAGCATGGCGGCGTGCTCGAAACTTCGCTCATGCTGGCGCTTTACCCGGACCTCGTGCATCTCGAAAGGGCGGCCGATCACGAGCCGGCAAGCTTCCCGCCCTACGATGTCTATCCGCCCAAGCCGGAATGGACGCCTGCATCCGGTACGCTGTCCTCTCCCAAGGAAGCTTCGAAGGAAAAGGGTGAAATCCTGCTCGACGTCTGTGTCACCGGCATCGTCAAGGCTCTGAAGGCCGAATTCCCGCGCTGACGGGACACGCGATCAACAGCAAAAAGCCGCGTCGGCTGCAAGCGACGCGGCTTTTCTTTCCTGTTGGCGTCTCAGAACGGCCGGTTTGGTGGCAACCGTCGGTCTGGTTGGACGGTGGCCTTGTCGAGTCCGATCGAGGAGTTCTCGTCGCGCATGGCGGTTCTTATCCGGGCGATTGCTTGGCCGATTCGATCGGCGAGATCGCACGCGAGACCATAGGCCGGTGGCGACGGATAACCGGTGCGCGAGGCATCGCGGTCCACCGGGCGATAGGGATGGTCGTGAGGGATATAGAAAACCACCGTCAGTTCCTGATGATGTTGTGCTCGGGGCCGAACGGGAACCCGGTGATGTTCTCGGCGC
>JALYWP010000001.1 GCA_030852655.1 Pseudomonadota bacterium
CCGCCGCACTGGTAATTCGCGATCGGTTCGGCCATATAGCGCCGAAAGACAGCGGAAAGCTTGGAGCCATGGCCAGCGCGGCCCCCTTCGCGAGGATGAATGGGCTCGGCAATGACATCGTCGTTGCCGACATGCGCGGCCGCGCGGATCGCGTGACGCCTGCGGCGGCGATCGCGCTCGCCGCGGATGCGGACACCAAGTTCGACCAGATCATGGCGATCCACGATCCTCGGACGCCAGGCACCGAGTACTACATCGAGATCATCAATTCGGACGGCTCCATGGCGCAGGCCTGCGGCAACGGCATGCGCTGCGTCGTGCAGGCGCTGGCCGCCGAGACCGGCCGGAAGCTGTTCACCTTCGAAACCGTGGCCGGCATCCTGACCGCCGAGGAACATGCCGACGGGCTGGTCTCCGTCGACATGGGCGTACCGCGCTTTGGCTGGCAGGATATTCCCCTGGCGGAGGAGTTCCGCGACACGCGCATGATCGAGCTGCAGGTCGGCCCGATCGACGCGCCGGTGCTGCATTCGCCCTCGGTCGCCAGCATGGGCAACCCGCACGCCATCTTCTGGGTAGACCGCGACGTCTGGACCTACCAGCTCGATCGTTTCGGGCCGCTGCTCGAAAACCATCCAATCTTCCCCGAGCGAGCCAACATCTCGATCGCTCAAGTCACCTCGCATGACACGCTGAATCTGCGCACCTGGGAGCGAGGCGCCGGCCTGACGGCGGCCTGCGGCTCGGCGACCTGTGCCGCGGCTGTTTCGGCCGCACGAACCGGCCGCACCGGCCGCACGGTAACCGTCACCGTGCCAAGCGGAGGCACGCTCAAGATCGACTGGCGCGACGACGATCACGTCGTCATGACCGGACCGGCCGAATGGGAATTCTCCGGCACCTTCGACCCGGCGACGGGCGCCTGGGCGCGCGACACGGAAAGCGCTGCGTGATGGCGATCGACGTCGTAACCTTCGGCTGTCGGCTCAACACCTACGAGTCGGAAGTCATGCGCCGCGAGGCGACGTCGGCTGGCCTCGACGCGTTGAAGGACGGCGCGGTGATCTTCAACACCTGCGCGGTGACGGCAGAGGCCGTGCGGCAGGCCAAGCAGTCGATCCGCAAGGCGCGCCGCGAGAACCCGAACGCGCGGATCATCGTCAGTGGCTGCGCCGCGCAGACCGATCCGGCCAGCTTCGCCGCCATGGACGAGGTCGACCTGGTGCTCGGCAACGAGGAGAAGCTTCAACGCCACAACTACCGCGCGCTGCCGGATTTCGGCGTCAACGATTTCGAGAAGGCGCGTGTCAACGACATCTTTTCGGTGCGCGAGACGGCGTCTCACATGGTCGATGCGATCGAGGGGCGCGCGCGCGCCTTCGTGCAGGTGCAGAACGGCTGCGACCATCGCTGCACCTTCTGCATCATCCCCTACGGCCGCGGCAATTCGCGCTCGGTTCCGATGGGCGCGGTGGTCGAGCAGGTGCAGCGGCTGGCCGGAAACGGCTATGCCGAAATCGTGCTGTCGGGCGTCGACATGACCAGCTACGGCGCCGACCTGCCGGGAAGCCCGAAGCTCGGAAAGCTCGTAAAGACGATCCTGCGGCAGGTTGCGGATGTGAAGCGGCTCCGGCTGTCCTCCATCGATTCGATCGAGGCCGACGCGGAACTGCTGGAGACGATCGCAACCGAGGAGCGGCTGATGCCGCATCTGCACCTTTCGCTGCAATCAGGCGACGACATGATCCTGAAGCGCATGAAGCGTCGTCATCTTCGCGACGACTCCATCCGCTTTTGCGAGGATGTGCGCGCCTTGCGCCCCGACATCGTCTTCGGCGCCGACATCATCGCAGGCTTCCCGACCGAGACGGAAGACATGTTCGAGAATTCGCTGAGCATCGTCGAGGAGTGCGGGCTGACGCACCTTCACGTCTTTCCCTTCTCGCCGCGCGAGGGCACGCCGGCCGCACGCATGCCGCAGCTGCGGCGCGAGACGGTCAGGGAACGCGCGGCAAGGCTGCGCGCGGTTGGCGAAAAAGCGTATGGGAAGCATCTGGCGTCGCTTACCGGCACGGCACAGTCCGTTCTGATAGAGCGCGAGGGACTCGGCCGCACCCAAGGCTTCACGCTGACGGCGCTCGACGCCGGCCCGCCGGGCGAAATCGTCGAGGCAATCGTCACCGGCCATGACGGCGGGCGGCTTACCGCCATCGCCGCTTCCGATCCCCGCGACCAGGCCGCCTGACACGATGGCGCTGGGTTTCTTCCGAAAAGTCTTTTCGTTCGGCGATGCGCCGCAGCCGACGCCGGTCGAACCGCCGGCTCCGCCTGCTCCACAGCCGGAGACTCCACCGGCTCCGCAGCCCGAAACGCCGCCGCGCCCTCCGGAAACGCCGCCGGCCACGCCGCCTGGCACTCCGCCGGCCCCGCCCGCCCCGGAAGTCCCGCCTTCACCGGGACCCGAGCGGCCGCGGGAAGTGCCACCCGCCCCGCAC
>JALYWP010000025.1 GCA_030852655.1 Pseudomonadota bacterium
GCACTCTGGGCGCGCGGCAAGAAGGCCGGGCTCTATTCGATGCGCGACGTGCTCGGCCTCGGCGCTACATAGTATCGCGTTAAGTTCAGGCAGATCGCAACAATAGGAGTTTTCATGTCCGGCACACTCGTGCTCGTCCGCCACGGCCAGAGCGAATGGAACCTGAAGAACCTCTTCACCGGCTGGCGCGACGTCGACCTGACCGAACTCGGCCGCGAGGAGGCAAAGGCCGGCGCTGAGAAACTCAAGGCGCGCGGCCTGAAATTCGACATCGCCTTCACATCCGTGCTCAAGCGCGCCCAGAAGACCAACGACATCATCCTCGACACGCTGGGGCAGGCCGATCTGAACACGATCCGCGACCAGGCGCTCAACGAGCGCGACTATGGCGACCTGTCCGGCCTCAACAAGGACGACGCGCGCGCCAAATGGGGCGAAGAGCAGGTCCACATCTGGCGACGCTCCTACGACATCCAGCCGCCTGGCGGCGAGAGCCTCAAGGATACCGGCGCGCGCGTCTGGCCCTACTACCTGCACGTCATGCAGCCGCATGTGCTGCGCGGCGAGACGGTGCTGGTGTCGGCGCACGGCAATTCGCTGCGCGCGCTGATCATGGCGCTCGAGGGCAAGACCGGTGAAGAGATCGTCAAGCTTGAACTCGCGACAGGCGTTCCGATCGTCTACAGGCTGAACGCCGACTCGACGGTGAAGTCGAAGGACATTCTGGCCTGACCCGTTGGTCATCCGGCGGCGCTCGTTCCGCGACACCTAAAAAGCGCGTTGACACGCCCGGTGCGCCCGCTTACATGAGCGCCCACCAGCCCAGATGGCGGAATTGGTAGACGCGCACGGTTCAGGTCCGTGTTCCGCAAGGAGTGGAGGTTCGAGTCCTCTTCTGGGCACCAAAGTATCCCGACTGCCAACGGGATCGACAGTCAACTCTCCGGAATATTGCTCTCCGCATCACAAGGCGCTTAACGTCGCTTGCGATCATGCAGGGCGGGAGTGCGAGCGGGACCGCACCGCATCCAGTGCGATCCCGTCCGCTGATCGGTCCTAGCGCAGCTTGAGCGCCTTCGGCTGAGCCGAGCCGCCGATCTTGGCGACCTGCGAACACTTGCCGTAGACCGTGCCATTCTTGTCAGTTGCGTCGGTATAGGTGCCCTTGCAATCCAGCTGAAGCACGAGACACGAGCCGGCCCCCTTGCAGACGGCGCCGCCATTGCCGTCGGGGTGAGTGCCGGCCGAGGCGTTGCCGACGAGCATGCCGGCTGCGATCAGTGCGGCATAGCCGAAGACGAGAATTTTGAAAGGTTTCACGATTTTCTCCTTTTCGAATGGCCCTTCGCATTCTTGGTCGCCGCGAGCAGGGAGAAGGTTCACGGGAAATTTCGTGACACCGGCTGAATTCCTCGGCACGGCCACATGCCGCGCGACAAACGCCCATTGCACTCGGGTCGGTTTCGCAGCAGAACCGGACGGATCGCATCTGGCCGTTCGCCCGGAGTTTTCCATGCCCAAACGCCCTGCCCTGACGCCGCTCGTCGCAGCGCTGCCGCCAACCGTCCCATTCGTCGGCCCGGAGGCGCAGGAGCGCGACCGCGGCGGCCGCCCGTTCAGGGCACGGATCGGAGCCAATGAAAGCAGTTTCGGGCCGGCGCCCTCGGTCATCGCCGCCATGCGGGCCGCAGCACCGGACATGTGGATGTATTGCGACCCCGATAATTTCGACCTGAAGACCGCCATCGCAGCCCATCACGGCGTCGGCTATGGCAACGTCGTCGTCGGCGAGGGCATAGACGGGTTGCTCAATCTCGTCGTGCGCATGATGATCTCGCCGGGCACTCCCGTGGTCACCTCGCTCGGCGCCTATCCGACCTTCAATTTCCATGTCGCGGGTTGCGGCGGGCGGCTGGTCGCGGTGCCCTACGCGGACGACCACGAAAGCCTCGACGGGCTTCTTGCCGCTGTGAAAACCGAGAACGCGCCGCTTGTCTATCTCTCCAATCCCGACAATCCGATGGGCACGTGGTGGGAGGCAGGCGACATCCTGCGCTTCATCGAAGCGCTGCCCGAAACGACCATGCTGGTGATCGACGAGGCCTATGGCGAGCTTGGTCCGGAAAGCGCGCTGACGCCGATCGACGTGACCCGACCGAACGTCGTCTGGATGCGCACCTTTTCCAAGGCCTACGGGCTTGCGGGCATTCGCTGCGGCTATGCCATCGGCGAAAAAGGCTTCATCCGCGACTTCGAGAAGATCCGTAACCACTACGGCGTCAACCGCATGGCGCTGGTCGCCGGCGAGGCCGCGCTCGCCGACCAGGCCTATCTCGCCGAGGTGAAGGCCAAGGTCGCCGCCGGCCGCGAGCGCATCGCGGGGATCGCGCGCGACAACGGGCTCTCGCCGATCCCGTCGGCCACCAACTTCGTCACCATCGACTGCGGCGCCAACGGCGCCTTCGCGCTGAAGATCATGGAAGCGTTGCTCCAACGCGACGTCTTCATCCGCAAGCCGATGGTGCCGGTGCTCGACCGCTGCATCCGCGTCAGCGTCGGCCTCGACCACGAACTCGACATCCTGGCCGAGGAGATGCCGAGGGCGGTGGGGGCGGCGCGGG
>JALYWP010000037.1 GCA_030852655.1 Pseudomonadota bacterium
TCGAGCTGGAAGGGCACAGCCTCGTCAATCTCAGGCTGGAGTTCTCCGAGGCCAGGTATGACGACCGCAACGAGGCGTATCATGGGCTGCTGCGGTTTCGGGCCGTGACGGAAGAGGTAGGGGAGTAGGGCGGTAGGGATTGCCCGTTCATGCAGAGGGCCTGGGACTCGCTGGCTTCCGCTGCTCGCCTTGGCGCAAGACTTCGTCACAGTTCCCTACTGCCCTACTGCCTTATTCCCCTACTCCCCTAAACAAAGGAGACCGAAAAATGGTCGCACAGAAGGGCAAGGACCTTCTTTTGAAGATCGACAATGAAGGGAGCTTCGTGACGGTCGCCGGGCTGCGCTCGAAGCGCATCGCCTTCAACAGCGAGACGGTGGACATAACCGATGCGGATTCGGCCGGGCGCTGGCGCGAGTTGCTTGCCGGCAGCGGCGTCCAGCGGGCGGCCGTCAGCGGTTCGGGCATCTTCAAGGACGCCCAGTCAGATGCGCTGATGCGGCAGCGCTTCTTCGCCGGCGAGATATCCGACTGGCAGTTCGCCGTGCCCGATTTCGGTACGGTGGAAGGGCCGTTCCAGATCACGTCGCTCGAATATACCGGCAGCCATGACGGCGAGGTGACTTTCGAAGTGGCTCTGGAATCGGCGGGCCTGGTCGGCTTCACGGTGGCGGCATGACGGCGAACCGGAGACGCGGCGAAATTTCCGCCGAACTCGACGGCAGGCCTTACAGGCTCTGCCTGACGCTGGGCGCGCTGGCCGAACTGGAAGCGGCCTATGCGGCCGCCGATCTCGGTGCGCTGGTCGAGCGCTTTTCGCGCGGCCGGCTGTCGGCGCTCGACATGATCCGCGTGATTGGCGCGGGATTGCGCGGCGCCGGCAACGACATTTCCGACGAGGCTGTGGGTACGATGCGCTCGCAGGACGGCGCGGCAGGCTTCGCTGCGGTTGTCGGCGATCTCCTGACCACCACTTTCGGTGCGGCGGAGGCCGGCGCGCCAAACCCTTGAACGCCGTGGCCGGCAAGGCGAACGAATTCCCGTGGCACAGCGTCATGGCCGCGGGATTCGGCCTGCTGCGGCTTTCGCCGAGGGATTTCTGGTCGATGACGCCGCGCGAGATGGAACGCGCGATGAGCGTGTTGGGCCGCCAGGTTGTACCGCCGCGGCGCGGGGATTTGGCCGAGATGATGCGGCGGTTTCCGGATAGGTGAACCGATGTCTCGAAACACCCCCTCTCCGTCTCGACCCCGTGGGCCGAGCCACCTCTCCCCCTGCCCGGGGGAGAGGATAGGCTGCGCTTCAGAAGGAGGCCTCAATGGCTGAAGACGTCACTGTCAGGATCAATGCCGACACGCAGCCGTTCCAGGATGCGCTGCAGAACCTGGAAAGACTGTCGGCGAGTTTTGGGTCGCAGCTTTCAGGTGCTCTGAAGAGTGCGGCCGTCAGCGGCAGGGATCTCGACGAGATATTGCGGCGGATCGGGCTGAACCTTGCCGGGATGGCGCTGGAGCAGGGGCTGAAGCCGCTGCAGACGCTGGCGGGCGGGCTGTTCTCCAGCCTGTTGGGCGGGTTGGCTGGCTTGATGCCATTCGCCAAGGGCGGCGTGCCGGGACACGTCGTGCCCTTCGCGGCTGGCGGCGTGGTGTCGGCGCCGAGCTATTTCCCGCTTGGCAGGAATATCGGGGTGATGGGCGAGGCGGGCCCCGAGGCGATCCTGCCGCTGCAGCGCTCTGCCGACGGACGGCTGGGCGTGGCGGCAAGCGGGGGAAGTGCGAGCGTCAACGTCGTCTTCAACGTGACCACGCCTGATGCCTCATCGTTCCGCAAGTCGGAAGCGCAGGTGACGGGAATGTTGGCGCGGGCGGTGTCGCGCGGGGCGCGAACTTTCTGAAGTCGCCAAACAGGCTTCGCCAAGGATACCCCACCCCTAGCCCTCCCCAAAGGGGGAGGGGGACTGGAGCGCTCGGCGCCTCCGGGCTTTCCGTGCCTGCCTAGAAATCCAATCAGGAGAGAACCGTGTCGGAGCTTTCGAGTTTTCACGACGTGCGGTTTCCGCTCGGCGTCTCCTTCGGCGCGACCGGCGGGCCGGAAAGGCTGAACGAGATCGTGTCGCTGACCTCGGGCAGGGAGAAGCGCAATGCGCGCTTCTCGCAATCGCGCCGGCACTACGATGCCGGGACCGGGATTCGGTCGCTTTCCGACCTGCATGACGTGCTCGCCTTCTTCGAGGCGCGGCGCGGCTCGCTGCATGCTTTCCGCTTCCGCGATCCGTTCGACATGAAGTCGTGCCGGCCGGAAGAGACGGTGTCGTCGGCGGACCAGGTGCTGGGGACGGGCGACGGGACGACGGCGCGGTTTGCGCTGACCAAGACCTATGGCGAGGGCGACGATGCCTATCGGCGGTTCATCGCCAGGCCGGCGATCGAAACGCTGCTCGTGGCGGTCGGCGGCGTTGAAAAGACGTCGCCCGCCGACTGGAGCTTCGATGTCGCGGCGGGTGAAGTGGTGTTCGAGACCGGCAGCATTCCCGGGGCGGGCGAGGCGGTGACGGCGGGGTACGAGTTCGACGTGCCGGTACGCTTCGATACCGAACGCATCGCGATCAGCCTGACCGCCTTCAAGGCCGGGCAGATTCCGTCGATCCCGCTGATAGAGGTGCGGCAATGAGCGCCTGGCCTCAGACGCTGGCCGCGCATCTGGCGCGCGAGGTGACGACGGTCTGCCACTGCTGGCGGCTGACGCGCCGGGACGGCCAGGTGGCGGGCTATACCGACCATGACCGGCCGCTGACGATCGGCGCGACGCTCTACGCGCCGCAGACGGGACTGGCCGCCAGCGAGGCGCGCGACACGCTGGGC
>JALYWP010000054.1 GCA_030852655.1 Pseudomonadota bacterium
GCTGCGGATCGAGCCAGATGCGCATGGAATAGCTGAGGCCACCCATAAGGCTTGCCGAGCCGACGCCGGCGACGCGCGACACCGGGTTGACCACGTTGATCTGCGCGTAGTTCGACAGGAACAGCCCATCATGCGAGCCCTTGGGGGAGAAGATGTTGGCAATCAGCAGGAAGTTCGGCTGCTGCGCGCGCACGTTGACGCCGAGCCGGGTCACCGCGTCCGGCAGTTGGGGCGTGGCGAGCGCGACCCGGTTCTGCACGTTCACCTGCGCGATATCGTGGTCGGTGCCGACGTCGAACGTGACGGTCAGCGTGTAGAGGCCGCTCGAACTGGTCGTCGAGGCCATGTAGATCATGCCTTCGACGCCGTTGACCTGCTGTTCGATGGGGGCTGCGACCGTCTCGGCGAGCGTCTGCGCGTCGGCGCCGGGATAGCTCGCCGTCACCTGCACGGTCGGCGGCGTGATGTCGGGATATTGCGCGACCGGGATGTTGATCATCGCGATCGTGCCGGCCAGCGTGATGATGATAGCGATCACCATCGCCAGGCGCGGACGATGGATAAAGATATCGGCGAACATCGATCAGTTCCCCGCTGCTTGCGGAGTGACGACCACGCCGGGCTGTACCTTCTGGATGCCGGAGACGATGACCATCTCGCCTTGCGCCAGGCCGGCGGTCACCGCCACGTCGGTGCCTACACGCCGGCCGAGCGTCACGCGCCGTATCTCCGCCTTGTTGCCTTCGCCGAGCCCGAAGACATAGGCGCCCTCCTGGTCCTGAAGGATGGCAGAGGCCGGTATCACGGGCAGCTCGGCGCTCGCGCCTGACTGCACCGTCACCTCGACGAACTGGCCCGGCACGAGCTTGAGTTGCGGATTGGGGAACTCGGCATAGACGGCGATGGTGCCGGTTGCCGAATTGATCGTATTGTCGAGGAAGGCGATCTTGCCCTGCTGGTCGTACTCGGTTCCGTCGGGTAGCGTGAGTTTGGGCTGAAAGGCAGCGGCGTCGGCCGCGATTCCCGCATTGTCGGGCTGCAGCGACCGCACCACCTCGAGATATTCGCGGTCGGAGATCGAGAAGACGACGCGGATCGGATCGGTCTGCACGACCGTGGCAAGCGTGCCGCTCTGCGGCGAGACGAGATTGCCCACGGTGATGTTCGCCTTGCCGATACGGCCAGCAATGGGCGACTTGATATCCGTGAAGGAGAGATTGAGCTGCGCAGTCTGCAACTGCGACTGCGCGAGCGCGACCTGCGCCTTGGCCTGGTCGACCTGGGCCTGGGCGCTGTCGCGGGTAGCCTGCGCCTGGTCAACCACCGATTGGGATACCGCGTTGGTTCTCAGCAATTGCTGCTGACGCACCAGATTGAGGTCCTGCAGCTTGAGGTTGGCCTCGGCTCCCGCGACGGCGGCTTTGGCGGAGTCGAGCTGCGCCTGCGCCCCGGCCACCGACGCCTCGTAGGTGTCCTTCTCGATCACGAAGGCGACGCTGTCTGCCTGCACGAAATGGCCTTCGGTGAAGTTCACCTCGTCGAGGAAGCCTTCGACGCGCGTCATGAGCGCGACTTGCTGTGCCGCGACCACCGAGCCGACGAATTCGCTCTGCGAGGTAACCGAGGCAAGCTTGACCGGCGCCGTTTCGACGATTGGCGGCGCCGCCGCGGGCGGCTCCTGCGCGATTGCACCTGGTCCCGCAAGCACAGACAAGCCAATGATCAGAAAGCTACGACGTCCGACAGACCACACTTTTCCCGTCTCCCCTCGTCAACAGGCGTTATTCCGGTCGAAACTCTTCGTCTTCTTTAGAGAGTCTCCACGCTCTCGACCAGACTCCTCGGCGTCTTTTACGCGCCGCCGCAATGCATCCATAATCGCGGAATATTTCGCGCTTTGGTAGAAATGTTACGAGGGAACTCCATGAACAGAAGAATGATGGCGCTTGGTCTGGCGGCGGCGATTGCCCTGCCGGCTGCGACGGCCGCCGCCCAGACATCTATGCAGGCGCCGATCCAGCCGCGCATCGTCGTGACCGGCGAAGGCGAAGCGGCGGTCGCGCCCGACATGGCGCTGCTCACGCTCAGCGTCATGCGCGAGGCCAAGACCGCGCGGGAGGCGCTCGACGCCAACAACGCCGCCATGGTCGAGGTGATCGATGCGATCAAGATGTTCGGCATCGCCGACCGCGACCTGCAGACTGCCGGCCTGCAGATCATGCCGCGCTACGACTACACCAACAAGCCGGACGGCACCCAGCAGGCCGATCTCGTCGCCTACCAGGTGACCAACACGCTTTCCGTGCGCGTGCGCGATCTGGTCAAGACGGGGGAAATCCTCGACAAGGCGGTGTCGCTCGGCGTCAACCAGGGCGGCAACATCGTCTTCACCAATGACGACCCCTCGGCCACCATCACCGAAGCCCGCAAGCAGGCCGTCGCGGAAGCGACCGCCAAGGCGAAGACCCTGGCCGAAGCCGCCGGTGTCGAGCTCGGCCGCATCCTGGAGATATCGGACCAGTCCTTCGGCATGCAGCCGATGCCGATCCAGGCGAAATCCTTCGAGCGCGCGATGGCCGCAGTGCCGATCGAGGCCGGCGAGAATTCCTACCGGGTTCAGGTCAGCATGACCTTCGAACTGAAATAGTTCGCAATCGTCGACCAAAGCAAAAACCCCGCAGGTCGATGGCCTCCGGGGTTTTTGTTCGAGCGGCTTTTGCTGGACTTACCAGCGCACGACCGGGCAGTTCGGCGCGCGGCTGAAGACCATGCGCGCACGATGGCCATGTTTGCGGCCCGAAACCGTGATGGTGCGGCGGTCGACATCGACCACGCGGGCACGACGCACACCGTAACGTTCAGCCTTGTCGAGGGCCCTGTGCGAGGTGCAGGCGCGGAAATGCTGGCGGTGATGACGATGGCGCTTGCGGTAGTCGACGCGGTCATGGTCGCCGATATGGATGCCGATGCCGCCATGGCCATAGTTGAGATAGAGGCCCTCGGCCTGGGCCGCTGCCGGCATCGCGGCAAGAGCGCCGAGGCCGATCAGGGCGGAAAGCGCTGC
Source organism: Pseudomonadota bacterium (assembly GCA_030852655.1). Classification (GTDB taxonomy): domain Bacteria; phylum Pseudomonadota; class Alphaproteobacteria; order Rhizobiales; family Rhizobiaceae; genus Mesorhizobium_K. The sequence continues at coordinate 3,065 of JALYWP010000054.1, forward strand.
GGTTCTGAACTTGCTGATCATCATTCTTCTCCTTCAACTCGCCGAGGCGATGGCGGGAGAATGCGCCCGGCTGGCTGAACGCGGCGGGAACCGCCCGTTCATCCACGGTTCATGCGTCGACCGATTGCTGTGAAGGGCCTGAAGGACGGCTTACGGCTCGCCGTCCAGCATGTGCTCGAAATAGTCTTCCGGTTCGGCCATGTCCGCTTCCGACGCGGTGACGCGGGCGCGCACCGAGGCGCCGGCCTCGTGCACGCTGTTCCTGTCGCCGGAGATCAGCGGATGCCAGGGATAGAGGTCGCGCCCCTCGGCCACCAGGCGATAGGCGCAGGTGCTGGGCAGCCATGCGATGGTACGGACGTTCTCGGGTGTCAGCCTGACGCAATCGGAGACGAGCGATTGGCGGTTCTCGTAGTCATTGCAGCGGCAGGTCTTCGCGTTGAAGAGCCGGCAGCCGACGCTGGTGAAGTAGATTTCGCCGGTATCCTCGTCCTCGAGCTTCGACAGGCAGCATTTTCCGCAGCCGTCGCAGAGCGATTCCCACTCGGCGGCGCTCATCGCCTCGAGCGTCTTGGTTTTCCAGAAAGGCTCAGCCATGGCGCGCATGTGATGCCTCGCGGACCGAAGGTCAAGCGAGCTTCGTCTCGCCGGACACCATATTGCCACGAAGCGGTCCGGCTGTCGCCCGATAGCCGGACGAAGGCCGCTCGGGGCGGAACCAAAACCGGCATTGCAGGTTTTCGGCGGGATAGGGACATCCAAATCCAGGAGATACCACCGATGAAACGCCAACCACGGATTCTGGCAGGCACCGCTATTGGCCTGCTGATGGCATCCGCGCCGTTGGGCGCGTTCCCGCAGTCCGGCCCGCTATCGGGCGCGACCATCGATTCGCGTTTTGCGCCGCTGATCCTCGTCCAGGAGGAATGCGAGGGCGAAAACTGCCCTGCACCAGGCGGCGGACAGCAACAGGAACAACAGGCCCCTGCCCAGGAGGAGCAGCAGGCTCCTGCGGAGGAGGCAGCGCCGGAACCCGAGCCGCAGCCGGAGGCCGCTCCCGAACCTGAAGCTCAACCTGAACCTCAGCCGGAAGCAGCGCCGGCACCTGACCCCCAGCCGGAAGCAGCGCCCGAACCGCAGCCTGAGCCCGAGGCCGCACCTCAGCAGGAGGCCCCGGTTGAAGAAGCGCCAGCCGAACCGGCGCCACAGGCTGAGGAACCCGCCCCCGAGCCGGAAGCTGCCCCTGCGCCCGAACAGGAAACGCCGGCCGAGCAAGCTCCGGCCGATGAGGCTCCCGCCGAGCAGCCGCAGACCCAGGAGGCTCCGGCAGAGCAGCCAGCCCCGGAAGCTCCGGTGGAAGAAGCTCCGGCCGAACAAGCCCCTGCCGAAGAGCCGCAGGCCGAAGAGGCTCCTGCGGAGCAGGCTCCTGCAGAACAAGCACCGGCCGAAGAAACTCCCGACGCCTCACAGCCGACCGAGGAAGCTCCGGCAGGCGAACAGCCGCAGGCCGAGCAACCCGCTACGGAACAGCAGCCGTCCCCCGACCAGCCGACCGACGGGCAGGCGGAGCCCGAAGCTCCTGCGGCCGGCGAACAGCCCGCGCAATCCGGCGAGGCCGATCCGAACGCCCAGCCTGCCGACCCCAACGCCGCGCCAATTCTGGACAGCCAGAAGGAAGCGGCTCCCGCCCAGCCGGGTGCCGAGCCTGGCCAGCAGCCGGCACAGGAAGGCGAGCAACCTGCCCAGGCCGACGAACAGCAGCCGGATCAGCAGCAGGGCGAACAGGCGGCGCAGCCCGCGCCGGCCGATCCCGGACCGCCGCCCGAAAGCGACGCCGCCGCACAGGCGCCCATCCAACTCGAGGAAATCCAGCCGGTCATCGCCGAAGAAGGCCGCCGCATCGAGATCGGCAACTCCCGTGAGGAGCGCCAGCGTTTCCGTCAGGAGCGCCGCGAACGCCGCGGGGATACGCGGATCGTGGAAGAGTTCAACGACAATCGGGCGATCATCGAGATCAATAACCACACCTATATCGACAGTCCCGATTATGACCGCATCATCCGCGATCACGACGACGTCTACTATGAGGAACTGCCGCGCGGTCGCGTACGCGAGGTCGTCACGCGGGAAAATGGCGTGCGCATCGTCACTATCCGCAACCGCTATGGCGACGTCGTCCGCCGCTCGCGCATCGGACCGGACGACCGCGAGGTGATCCTCGTCTATGTCGAGGACCGCTACTATCAGGATGAGGGGGTGTGGCGCGATCCGGGTCTCGATTTGCCGCCCATGCGCCTCACCATCCCGCGCGAGGAATACATTCTCGAAGCGGAATATGTCGACGAGCCCGAGGCCTATTACGAGTTCCTCGAACAGCCGCCCGTGGAGAGGGTTGAGCGGACCTATTCGCTGACCGAGGTGAAGCGCTCCGCCCGCATCCGCGACAAGGTGCGCCGCATCGACATGGACACGCTGACCTTCGAGTTCGGCTCCGCCTCCATACCCGAGAGCGAGATTTCCAAGCTCGAGGGCGTCGCCAGCGCGATGCAGAAGCTGCTGGAGGAAAATCCCGGCGAAACCTTCCTGCTCGAGGGCCACACCGACGCCGTCGGCTCCGACCTCGCCAATCTGGCGCTGTCGGACAAGCGCGCGGAATCGGTTGCCCAGGCGCTCACCAACGTGTTCGACATTCCTCCGGAGAACCTCGCCACCCAAGGCTATGGCGAGCAGTATCTGAAGGTGAAGACCGAGGCACGCGAGCGCGAGAACCGGCGCGTCGCCATCCGGCGCGTCACGCCTCTGGTGGCGCCGGTGGCAAGCGCCAACTGACGCATCGCCCGAAAGCCCGGGTCACAGCGTCCTTCCTCCCGCAATTCGGTGGCCACCATTGAATTGCGGGAACGGGACACCAGATTCAGAGGCAAGGCTTCCCTGCCCCATCCCGTCTTCGGCCATGTCGAAGCGGGATTGAAACCCGGTCGGTCCCCCCTCCCCGACCGGGTTTCTTCCATTTCAGGCTCGTGACAGTCCGCTACTGGAATTTGGTAAGAATGTAAGATATCTTACCAACATGATCGCGATGATCACCAGCGCCGAGAATGCCGGCTGGCCGTGTGATATCCCTTTATCGGACGTTCCCGAAACGGGCCTGGCCGCGCCATCGGTGATACGCCCATGGAAGCTGGCGACCGTCGATGTCGGTCGCATCGTACGCATCGCCGGTCGCATTTCGCGGGACGAGGCCGCGCGCGTTTCGCAGGCGCTGGCTCAGGCGATCTGAAAGCTACCCAAGCGCCTTCGCCACCTTCGTTTCGCTGCGTTCAAACACCTCGTCCGGCACGAAGAAGTCGCCGGCGAGCGGGCCCTTGGCGTCCGGCGCATAGACCGAGAGGTCGGTGATGCCCTCCTCGCTCAGCACTTCCTCATCGATGAAGAAGTTGCCTGTCGTCTCGCGCGCCGGTCGGTTGAAGATCGCATAGGCCGCGTCGGCCAGTATCTCCGGCGAGCGGCTCATCGACGCCACGCTGTCGCCGCCGAGCAGGTTACGCACCGCAGCCGTGTCGATCGCCGTCAGCGGCCACAGCGAATTCACCGCGATGCCCTCCTTGGCGAATTCGGCGCTCATGCCCAGCGTGCACATCGACATGCCGAACTTGGCCATTGTGTAGGCGACGTGGTTCCTGAACCACTTCGCCTTCATGTCGAGCGGCGGCGCGAGGTTGAGGATGTGAGGGTTGGCGGCCTGCTTCAGATGCGGAATGCAGAGTTTCGAAACGAGGAACGTGCCGCGCGTGTTGATCTGATGCATCAGATCGTAGCGCTTCATGTCGGTATCGAGCGTACCGGTCAGGCTGATCGCGCTTGCATTGTTGACGCAGATGTCGATGCCGCCGAATTTTTCCACGGTTTTCGCCACGGCGTCGGCAACCTGGGTCTCGTCACGTATATCACACAGCGCCGGCAGCGCCTTGCCGCCGGCCTCCTCGATTTCCCCGGCAGCCGTGTAGATCGTGCCCGGCAGCTTAGGGTGCGGCTGGGCGGTCTTTGCGGCAATGGCGATATTGGCGCCGTCGCGGGCGGCGCGTAAGGCGATCGCCAGCCCGATGCCGCGCGAACCGCCCGAAACGAACAGCGTCTTGCCCTTCAGCGACATTGCGCCCTCCTTGGTTGGGCAATCCTTGCCGCTCGAAAGCGACGCTGGCAAGGCGCCGCGGCGGCAGCAGCCGGCGAAAATATTTCGTCGCGCCCCCCGCGCGCAAAGCCTGCAACTCGGCTATCAGATGCTGGACGACCTTCCAGCAGATCGAGTTTCTCCGAGGCCTCCGCATGACTACCCTGGCCGTTGCGGTTTTCGTGCTCACCTATGTGGGCATGGCCCTTGGCCGCGTGCCCGGCCTGGCCATCGACCGGACCGGCGTGGCGTTGCTTGGTCTCATCGTGCTGCTCGCCTCGGGCGATCTGTCACTGGACGAAGCCGGCGCAGCGGTCGACATGCCGACGATCGCATTGCTCTTCGCCCTGATGATCCTGTCGGCGCAGTTCGAGCATTCCGGTTTTTACGGTTGGATGGCCAGCCGCATCGTGCGTGCCGCCCATCATCCGAAGATGCTGCTTGCCGTGCTGATCGCGGCGACGGGCGCGCTCGCGGCGATCTTCACCAACGATGTCATCGCCTTCGCGCTGACGCCGCTGGTGGCGACCGGCCTGATATCGCAAAAGCTCGACCCCAGGCCCTATCTGATCGGACTGGCCGGCGCGGCCAATGCCGGATCGGCGGCGACGCTCATCGGCAATCCCCAGAACATCCTGATCGGCCAGGCCGGCGGCCTCGATTTCTGGACCTATCTGGTCCTAGCGCTGCCGCCGACGCTTGCAGCCCTCGTCATCACCTATGTCGCGGTGCTGGTTACGTGGCGGCTTGTCCCCGCGCAGGGAACCGCCAGCGATCCCACGCCGCCGCCGATCGACCGTTTCCAGATGGCCAAGGGCGTGGCCGCTGTCGCCATCCTCGTCGGGCTCTTCCTGACACCGCTGCCGCGTGAACTTTCGGCTCTCGCCGTCGCCGGCATGCTCTTGATGTCGCGGCGGCTGTCGTCACGCGCCATGATCGGCGCGGTCGACTGGCAGCTTCTGCTGCTCTTCGCCTGCCTTTTCGGCGTCACCGCGGCCTTCGCCAAGACCGGCCTGTCGCAGGAGGGGCTGGCCTGGCTCGCCGCACAAGGGCTGTTGCCGGACAGGCTCGCCGTACTGGCCCCGCTGACGCTCGCCGCCTCCAACACGATCGGCAACGTGCCCGCCGTCATCCTGATCATCCAGCTCATGCCCGGTCTGTCTGATGGGGTGCTGGCGTCGATCGCGCTTCTTTCGACCTTCGCGGGGAATCTGCTGCTTACCGGGTCGCTCTGCAACATCGTCGTTGCCGAGCGGGCCGCAAATGTCGGTGCGCCGCTGAGCTTTGTCGATTTTGCCCGCTCCGGCATACCGATGACGCTCGCCAGCCTGGCGGTGGCGGTCGCCTGGCTGTGGGCCACCGGACTGGTCGGCTTCTGACGCAGCGCTTGCGATACAGGCCCTGGTTCAGCCGATTGGCGTTTACATCCCGCATTTCTGTTAGTTTACTGGCGAAAACACAGGGAGCGGTCGGTGCAGAAGCCTCTTGAACGCGTCTGGGACTTGACGATCGCGCCGGATACGGTGCGCCTCATCATCGAGAAGGCGCGTGCGATCAGCGCTGCCGTCAACGAGGACTATGAGGACGGCGCCGAGCACGAAGTCGAGCTCGACGGCAACGCCCGCGACAATCACCACCATGACGGCCTCGCCGAGGAGGAAACCGAAGACCTGACCGAGCAGCAGCTGCGCCAGATCATCCGGGAACTCAACGTCGACGAGACCGCCGAGCTGATTGCGCTGACCTGGATCGGGCGCGGCGACTATGAGCCTGCCGAGTTCACCGATGCCGTCGCCGAGGCGAAACAGCGCAATTACCGCCCCGCCCGTTATCTCCTCGGCATGCCGATGCTCGGCGACTGGCTGGAGGAAGGCCTCGAGGCGATCGGCGTGTGAGCGGCGCAGGACCGCCACCGCCGGGCAGGCCGCTCTCCAACCGTGCAACCACAGGCGGTCAAAATCGTTGACGGACATGGGCAAGCTATCGATCCCACGACTGGCTTTGGCCTTCACCGTCTTCGCTATCTTCCTTTCCCCCCCGACGGACTCGTTCGCGGCAAAAGGCTGGCTGGAGAAAAAGATCGAGAAACTGTTTTCGGTGCCCCAGAAAAAAGCGCCGAAACGACGCAAATCCCGCCCCGCACCAAGGGTGGTCACTCCCCTCACCGCTCCGGTGCCGGCGGCAAAGCCCGACAACGAGCCTCAAGTCGGTCCCCCGCAAGCCGCGGCGCCGGTGGCGAAGCCCGCGGGCCCTGTGCAGGGACCGCCGATGCCGCCGCTCGGACCGGCCATTCCTGCTGATGGCGTTGCCGACGACGCCGGCGCAACGCTGCCGGAAACTGCTGATGCCGTTCCCGTTCCCGAGCCGAACCCGCGCGCGACGCCGCCGGCCAAGACCTCGGCAGACGGGCAACCTTCACCAAGGCCGGCACGCCCCGTCCAGGGGCCGCCCGTCCCGCCTGCTTTCGAGGCGTCCCGATCGGACGGGACGCCTCCGCAAACCGCCCCTGTTCCCGGGCCCAATCCGCGGGCGGCCAACGAAAACCCGGACGGGACGGCGCCCGGCGAGGAGACGGCACCTGCCGACGCCGAACCCGAACCGATGCTCCCCGATCCACGCTCCGCGACGCGGCCCGATCCGTCCGGCGACTTGCCGCCCGAAGAGATCGCATGCCGGCAGCGCCTGCACGATCTCGGCGTCGAGTTCGACAACCGCCCGGCCGAATCCGATCCGGCCGGCTGTGCGATGCCCTATCCGGTCGTCGTGAACTCGCTCGGCAAAGCCATCGGCCTGGAGCCCAAGGCCGAGTTGAATTGCGCCACCGCCGAGGCGGCCGCCCGCTTTGCGAAGGACGTCATGGCGCCCGCGGCCGAGGACGTGTTCGGCAAGGCGCTGAAGTCGATTTCGCACGCCTCGGCCTATGTCTGCCGCCCCCGCAACGGCACGCGCAAGCTTTCCGAGCACGCCTTCGGCAATGCGCTCGACATCACCTCCTTCACGCTTTCGGACGGCACCGCCATTGCCGTGGAGCCGACGCCGCCTGAGAGGAACGGACTTTTTGTCGCCAGGGTACGCAGCGCCGCCTGCGGACCGTTCAAGACGGTGCTCGGCCCCGGCAGCAACGCCGATCATGCAGAGCATCTGCATTTCGATCTGGCGCCGAGGCGCAATGGCGGCACCGTCTGCGAATAGCCGCCGCAATTTGGCCGCAGCTGTAAACTGCGGTGCTGAGCTTTCCTTTACAATTCGACTTTAAACTGTGGCTTCTCCAGAGCGTGAATCCGGGCGCGGCCCCGGCGGCTCTTTGTATCGAGTTCTCGGAGCCGTCCGATGGCGAACGACCGCGCCTGCCTGCCACCCGTCTTCCGCGCGAGACGAGTTCTGCCGACCAGCCTGCTCGGCGGCGCGCTCGTCCTTCTTGCCGCCTGCACCACCGGCAGCGTGCTGTCGCTCGAGCCCGCTGTCGATGTCGGCGCGTCCACAGCCGGCGTTCCGCGCGTCCAGCCCGCCTATGCGTCGTCGCCCGTACAAACCGCAGCCGTCGTCCCGCCGCAGGCGACCGGGCTGCAGACGCTGATCCCGTCCGACCCCTATCTCGTCGGCTATCCGCGCATGGATCCGCCTGCGGCGTCGCCTGAAACCAACTTCCTGCCGCCGGATGAGATCGACTGTCGGCGCGAGCTCCAGCGGCTCAAGGTGGAGTTCACCGACCTCGCGCCTATCCGCGACGGCCAGTGCGGCATCGATCACCCGGTCAAGGTGTCGGCGATCGGCAGCGTCGGCATGAAGCCCGCCGCAACCCTTACCTGCGCCATGGCGCTGACCTTCGCGCAATGGACGAAGAACGAACTCGTGCCATCGGCGCGCCGCCGTTACTTCACCGGCGTCAAGACCATCCACCAGGGGTCGAGCTATTCCTGCCGCAAGATCGCCCGCAGCCGGACCCTCTCCGAGCACGGCAAGGGCAACGCGCTCGACATCATGCGCATCGAACTCAACAGCGGCAGGGATATCGATGTGAAGAAGCCCGGCCTCTTCTCCTTCCGCCAGCGCGGCTTCCTCAACAATGTCCGCGCCGACGGCTGCCAGTATTTCAACACGGTGCTCGGCCCCGGCTACAATTACGACCACCGCAACCACTTCCATTTCGACATCAAGCAACGCCGCAACGTCGCCTGCCGCTGAGGGCGCTCGGGCCTTGCTTCGCCCCCGCGCCCGGGCACGGAAACCCGTTGGCGCCAACCACGCCGCTCGCCTAGACTGGCGCCATGTCTACCGCTCCCCCAGAGCCTGAACGGCACCGCCACCCGAGGCGCTCGCGCCGCGCGGCAACGGCGAGCCTCGTGGCGCTGCTTGCCTATCTCGGCGTCGCCTACCTCGCCGCGCCGGAGTTCTGGTGGTTCCGCGAGGGCGGCCTCGGCCGCCTCGACATGCGCACGACCACGACCGACGGCATTCCGGGCGATCCCATCAATGTCGGCCTTGTCGGCGCGCGCAACGATGTCCTGCGGGCATTCGCCGCCGCGGGTTGGCGGCCGGCGGATGCGATCACGCTCGAGACCAGCATCGAGATCGGCCTCAGCGTCATATTCGACCGACCCGATCCGGATGCGCCGGTGAGCACGCTGATCTATGACGGCAGGCGGCAGGACCTCGCTTTCGAAAAGCCGGTCGGCTCGAGCGCTGACGAACGCCACCATGTCCGGCTCTGGCAGACCGATCCGCTGACGCCGGGCGGAGACGGCCCGCTATGGCTCGCCTCCGCCAGCTTTGACCGCGGCGTCGGTCTTAGCCACGATACCGGCCAGATCACCCATCACATCGGTCCCGATCTCGACGCGGAGCGCGACTTCGTCATGCGTGACCTGACGGCAACGGGGTGGATAAGGTCGACCTACGAGATCCCCGGTTCCGGCGCGACAGAAGACGGCCGCAACGGCGGCGGCGATCCGTATTTCACGGACGGCAGGTGCCTGGTCGGCGTGCTGGGCCGGCAAGGCTAGCGGTCCGATTTCCGGTATTTGCCCCGTGGCAACTCGTCCAGGTCCCGCCTCGCGGCCATTGCCTAATTCGGCCGGCAGTCTATTTCGTGCGACACGGCTGGATGCTATTGAGCCCTGATGGTTTACGTTGAAATTGCGATTGTCGTCGTTCTGATCTGCCTGAACGGCCTATTGGCGATGTCCGAACTGGCGGTCGTTTCGTCCCGTCCCGCCCGCCTCAAGGCGATGATCGACCGCGAGGTCAAGGGCGCTGCAGGCGCCTTGGCGCTCGGCGCCAACCCGGGACGGTTCCTCTCCACGGTCCAGATCGGCATCACGCTGGTCGGCGTGCTGTCGGGTGCATTCTCCGGCGCGACGCTTGGCCTGCGGCTGAGCGAGACGCTGATGGCGATGGGAATGCCGGCCGGCTTTGCCAATCCGCTCGGCGTCGGCGTCGTCGTCGCCGCCATCACCTATGCTTCCCTCATCATCGGCGAGTTGGTGCCCAAGCAGATCGCGCTGCGCGATCCCGAGCGCATCGCCGCCATGGTCGCTCCGGCCATGACGATCCTGTCCAAGGTCGCCCTGCCGCTGGTCTTCCTGCTCGATTTCTCCGGCCGCGCGGTGCTGTGGCTGCTCGGCCAGCATGGCGAGAGCGAGGACAAGGTTACCGACGAGGAGATCAAGATGCTGGTCGCCGAGGCCGAGCACCATGGCACCATCGAATCCGACGAACGCCGCATGATCGCCGGCGTGATGCGGCTCGGCGACCGCGCTGTGCGCGCCGTGATGACGCCGCGCACCGAGATCGACTGGCTGAACCTCGAATGGGACGAGGCCGCCTCCAAGAAATTCCTGATGGAGACGCAGCATTCCAGGCTGCCCGTCGGCGAAGGCGCGGTCGACAACATGGTCGGCGTCGTGCAGACCCGCGAACTCCTTGCCGCCCTGCTCGGAGACCAGGGTTTCGATCCGCGCAAGCATGTGCGCCCGGCGCCGATCGTGCACGACCAGGCCGACGCGCTCGACGTGCTGACGACACTGAAGCAGTCCGAGGTGCCGGTGGCGCTGGTCCACGACGAATACGGCCATTTCGAAGGCATCGTGACGCCGGCCGACATATTGGAGGCGATCGCCGGCGTGTTCCGCTCCGATCTCGACGAAGAGGAGGAGCCGCCTGCGGTCCGGCGCGAGGATGGCTCATGGCTGCTTGCCGGCTACATGCAGGCCGACGAGATGGCCGAGCAGCTCGGCATCGACCTGGCCGAGAGCCGCGACTACGAGACAGTCGCCGGATACATCCTGTCGCATCTCCACCGCCTGCCGGCGACCGGCGAATGCGTCGATGCGCAGGGCTGGCGCTTCGAGGTCGTCGATCTCGATGGCCGCCGCATCGACAAGGTCATCGCCTCGCGCCTGCCGGGCGTCCACCGCGCCGGCAGCAAATAAACTGTTCAATGGATATTCCGGGCATGGAAAGGGGCAGCTCGCGCCGCCCCTTGCTTTGTTTCGAACGGCGCCGGCCTATTCGGCGGCCTGCCTGACCTCGGCGTCTTCCTCGCGCGCCTTCTTCAGCACCTTCGTCCACCAGGCGAGATCGTCGAGCGCAGTCGCCGCGGCCTGGTTGAGGTGCTCGAACTCCTCGATCTTCTTGCCCTGCTGCAGGATCTGGATGAAGTCGCCCCAGACGATGTGAACGGCAAAGCGGCTCGGCGCCATTTGCAACTCGACCGCATGAAGGCGAAGCTGCTCGATCGCCCGCGCCCCGCCGACGCCGCCATAGCCCACGAAGGTGACCGGCTTGCGGTTCCATTCGGTATAGGCGTAGTCGAGCGCGTTCTTCAGCACCGCCGTCGGGCCGCGATTGTATTCGGCTGCGATGACGATGAAGCCGTCGTACTCAGCGACCTTCTTCTGCCAGCGCAGCGCCACCTTGTTCTTCGAGGGCGCCCACAGCGATGAGGCCGCCTCGTCGAAAAATGGCATCGGGTAGTCGCGCAGGTCGACAAGCTCGACATCGAAATCGCCGCGCGCCTTTGCTATGCTGGCGATCCATTCCGCCGGCTTGTCGGCGAAACGGGTGGCGCGTGTCGAGCCGATGATCACGCCGATCTTGGGTTTGGACATGTCAGTCTCCTGTGAAGCTCTAGTATACAATGGATACCTAGCCTACATAGGATACTGACTACGTCCCCGGCAAGGAGGCACTTTTTTGAAACCAAGGCACATTCACCGCAGCGAGGATTGCCGCGCCGTCAGCGATATCCTGCAGCGCGTCGGCGACAAATGGACGGTGCTGGTCGTTGGCAAGCTCGGCGACGGCCCGCTGCGCTTCAACGAGTTGCGCGCGGCAGTCGGGGGCATATCGCAGAAGATGCTGACCACGACGCTGCGCGGGCTGGAGCGCGACGGCTTCGTCACCCGCACCGTCTTCCCGACCATCCCGCCGCGCGTCGACTACGAGTTGACCGACCTCGGCTACGAGCTTCTGGAGCCGGTCTACGCACTTGGCGAATGGGCACGGAAGAATACGGCGCGCGTGAATGCGGCGCGGGCAAGGTTCGATGCGGCGGTTGCAGGCGTCAACGAGGCAGTAGACGATAGGCAGTAGGTTCAGCCTGTCCGCCTCCCCTATTCCTACCCACTACTGCCTATTGTCCCCTTACCCTCACTCCTCGGGCACCCGCGTCGGCCTGCCCTCGCCGTCGAGCGCCACCATGACGAATTCGGCGTCGGTGACCTTCTCCATCGCATGCGTCAGATAGCGCTGCGCCCAGGCCTCGACCTTCAGCGTCATCGAGCTGCGCCCGACCCTGGTCACCGCCGTATAGATGCTGAGCGTATCGCCGACCTTCATCGGCGCCGCGAAGGACATCTCCTTGACCGCCGCCGTCACCACCCTGCCCCGCGCGCGCTCGGCGGCGCGGATGCCGCAGGCAAGATCCATCTGCGCCATCACCCAGCCGCCGAAGATATCGCCGGCGGCATTGGTGTCGGCCGGCATGGCGAGCGTGCGCAGCGTCAGTTCGCCGATGGGTGCAGTTTCCGTGCGCGCCAATCGGTCATCCTCCCGTACAGGCCTGATCCATTCCCTCATGCCGCAGACGCCGCCGCAAGCCAAGCCTCCAGCTATCGGTCGCTTTTTCCACAGGCGATGCCGGAAGGCGCATGACGATCGACCGCGGCGCGGAATAGGCTGTCCCGACTTCCATCCCGTGAGCTCGCATGCAGACCTATGATTTCATCGTCGTCGGCTCCGGCTCGGCCGGCTCGGTCATCGCCGAGCGGCTGTCGGCCAGCGGCCGCTATTCGGTCCTCGTGCTGGAAGCCGGCGGCAGCGACATGCGCTTCTATGTCCAGATGCCGCTCGGCTACGGCAAGACCTTCTTCGATCCCGCCGTCAACTGGAACTATCGCACCGAGCCCGATGTCGGCCTCGCCGGCAACACCGACCATTGGCCGCGCGGCAAGATACTCGGCGGGTCTAGTTCCATCAATGCCATGGTCTGGATCAGGGGCCAGCGCGAGGACTTCGACGCATGGGCGGCAAGCGGCAATCCAGGCTGGTCCTATGACGACCTGCTGCCGGCCTTCAAGGCGATCGAGGACAACGAAGCGGGCGCCGACCAATGGCGTGGCACAGGCGGCCCGATCCACGTCACCGACTGCCGCGACAAGGTCCATCCGCTGACGAAGCGCTACCTCGAGGCCGCCCGGCAGGCGGGCCTGCCGTTCAATCCGGATTTCAACGGCGCCAGCCAGGAGGGCGTTGGCGTCTACCAGATCAACGCCAAGGGCGGCCGCCGCATGTCGGCGGCGCGCGCCTTCCTGCGCCCGGCGATGAAGCGCAAGAACGTACGCGTCGAGATGAAGGCTCTGGCAACGAGGGTCCTCTTCGAGGGAGCGCGCGCCGTAGGCCTCGAATACGAGCAGCATGGCCGCACTCATTCGATACGCGCCGCTCGCGAAATCATCGTCTGCGGCGGTTCGATCAACTCTCCGCAGTTGTTGCAGCTTTCCGGCGTCGGCCCTGCCCCGCTGTTGCAAGGCCTGGGCATACCGGTCGTCCACGCCAACGCCAATGTCGGCGCGAACCTGCAGGATCATCTCGGCATCAACTACACCTTCAAGGGCAGGCTGCCGACGCTCAACCAGATTCTCCGCCCATGGTGGGGCAAGGCGCTGGTCGGCATGCAGTATCTTCTGCTGCGCAGCGGACCGCTCTCGCTCTCCATGAACGCGGCGGGCGGCTTCTTCCGCACCGATCCGTCGATCGCACGGCCGAACATGCAGCTCTATTTCCAGGCATTTTCGACCACGATCCCGAAGAACGGCGAGCGGCCGATCCTGACCCCCGACCCGTGGCCGGGCTTTTCGGTCGGCCTCTCCAACTGCCGGCCATCGAGCCGCGGCGAGATCATGATCCGCTCGGCCGACCCGCGCGACTATCCGAAAATCACCGCCAACGCGTACTCCACCGAAACCGACGTCGCCGAGATGCTTGCGGCGGTTAAATTCGTGCGAAAAATCGCCGCCCAGCCAGCGCTCGCCGAGATCATCGAGGAAGAAGTGCTGCCGGGACCTTCGATCATCTCCGACGAAGATCTGATCGCCGATTTCAGGAAACGCTCCGGCACGGTCTATCATCCCGTCTCCACCTGCCGCATGGGTCCCGATCCCGCGCACGCCGTGGTCGATCCGCGCCTCCGCGTCCACGGGGTTTCGGGCCTGCGGGTCATGGACGCCTCGATCTTCCCTGATAACATTTCAGGCAACACCAACGCCGCTTCCATTATGACTGGATGGAAGGGCGCTGAAATGGTTCTGGAGGATCAGAAATGAGCAGAATAGCCGTCCCCTCCACCATGCTACGCATCGTCCGCCTCCCCCGCTTCGCAGGGGAGGAACCGGAAGCGGCACCGCTGATCCTCCTCCGTTTGCGGGGCAGGGGGACAGCCGAAGGCGGTGGAGGGGGCGTTACCCGGAGGAGCGCCAAATGAAAATCACCGACGTGAAGACCTGGGTCGTCGGCAATCCGCCGCCCGGCATCGGCGGCAAATACTTCATCTTCGTCAGGCTGAC
>JALYWP010000076.1 GCA_030852655.1 Pseudomonadota bacterium
TTGACCTCCTGATAGTCGTCGCCGAGACGGCGGCGCATGTAGGAGATCAGGTTCTGGAACATCTTCCAGCCCTTGGCGTGCCAGAAGACGACGCCCGGCCCCTCCTCCTGGAAATGGAAAAGGTCCATCTCGCGGCCGAGCCTGCGGTGGTCGCGCTTCTCGGCCTCTTCCAGCATGTGGATATACTGGTCGAGCGCAGCCTGGTCGGCCCAGGCGGTGCCGTAGATGCGCGTCAGCATCGGGTTGTTGGCGTCGCCGCGCCAATAGGCGCCGGCCACCTTCATCAATTTGAAGGCGTTGCCGATCTGGCCAGTGGAAGCCATGTGCGGGCCGCGGCAGAGATCGAACCAGTCGCCCTGCGCGTAGATCTTGAGGTCCTGGTCCTCTGGAATGGCGTCGATCAGTTCGACCTTGTAGGCCTCGCCCTTGTCGCGAAAGACCTGCCGGGCGCGCTCGCGGTCCCACACTTCCTTGGTGAAGGGCTTGTTGCGGCCGATGATCTCGCGCATCTTCTTCTCGATGACCGGAAAGTCCTCGGGCGTGAAGGGCTCGTTGCGCGCGAAGTCGTAGTAGAAGCCGTTCTCGATGACCGGGCCGATCGTCACCTGCGTGCCTGGCCAGAGTTCTTGGACGGCTTCGGCGAGCACATGGGCGGCGTCGTGGCGGATGAGTTCCAGCGCGCGCGGGTCGTCGCGGGTGACGATCTCGACGCTGCCGGATTTTCCCAGCGGATCGGAGAGGTCGCGCAGAGTGCCGTCGAGCGAATAGGCGACGGCCTTTTTCGCAAGCGATTTTGATATCGATTCGGCAAGCGCCGCGCCAGTCGTCTGCGCGTTGTAGGCGCGCACGGAACCATCGGGGAATTTGAGGGAAACTTCAGCCAAGGGTGTTCTCCTATCCAGTCCCGCAAACGAGCGCGGGTGGTGGTTGCCGGAGGCGTCCGGCGGCGGGAGGGATTTAGCGGGTAAGTAGGGCAGCGGCAAGACGCACGAAATCCACACCGCGCCTGAAACGCGCGGACTGTGGTTGACCAGAACGCACCCACCTCAAGAACGGGAGGTCGATCCACCATTCAAGAGGTGTCGAGGGCGATCGGCCGGTCCATGGCGATTCCGACCGGAGACGCAGCGCTCGCGCGTTCGATCTGCCACTGCAATCGAGCCATGCGCACGGCGAACGCCCGACGCGGCAGATCGCGCAGCGCCACGGCCAGTATGCGCAACCACCAGGCAAGCGTCCGCGCGGCCTCGCGATCAGCGTTTTTCCCTGTGGCGTCCGGCAAGTCCCATTGCAGCGGCGCGCCGCAATCTCGCGCCGCCCAATGGACATATAAATGCGCGGCCAGTTCTGCGCGCCGCAGGAACCAGAGTGCGAGACAGCGAACCGAAGCGGGCATGGCGCTGGCTCTTTCGGCAATGACAGCGAGTGCGAACAGCAGCGCGACGATAGACGCGAGCATGTCGCGATCTGGTCTACCTGCCTTGCGTCCGCCCATCCCTCAATCTCCTTTCACGAGGCATTATCCGATGGGTCGTGGGGGTGTGGACAAAATCTGCGTGAAATTTTTCATTCCCGGGCCCGATTGCGGCGGGACAGGCCTTCCCGCCAACCGCGATTCCTTTTCCTCTCCCTTTGGGAAAATCCCGTTCAGCGTTCCGCCTTGCTGACCGCCCAAAGGCGCCACGGCAGGAACCATCTGTATTGCGGCTCGAGCACCTGCGGCACACGGTCGATGCCGTGCG
This sequence comes from Pseudomonadota bacterium, assembly GCA_030852655.1. Classification (GTDB taxonomy): domain Bacteria; phylum Pseudomonadota; class Alphaproteobacteria; order Rhizobiales; family Rhizobiaceae; genus Mesorhizobium_K. Next base: position 1,743 of record JALYWP010000076.1, read on the forward strand.
TCCCCCAGGGGCCGCAGCGCATGACGCGGAAAAGCCCCATCCAACCGCCGGCCCAAAGCCCGTGCCGGGCGATCGCCTCATGGGCGTATTCCGAACAGGTCGGCAGGTGCCGGCAGCTATTGCCGACGAAGCCGGAAAGCGTGAGCTGGTACAACCTGACGAGAGACGTGCCGAGCACCCTGCCAGGCGTCTTTCGCCAGGGGCCCGACCAGTTGCGGCCGCTGCCTTTGCCAGTCGTCGTGTGCGTATGTCCGGTCACTTCGAGGTGCCTATTGGATCGCCGCCGACAGTCCGTTCACTCTTGACGATTTGATTGCCGGTTGCGCCACACCTAAGTATCGCTCGGAAGCGTCCCAAGACCTCATTCGCACATTCAATCCGAAAAGTGAACGCCATGCCGGACAAGCAGCAGATCGAACTCGGACTGGACACGTTCGGCGACGTCACCGTCGACAAGGACGGCAAGCTCCTGCCGCAGGCGCAGGTGCTGCGCGACCTGATCGAGGAAGGCGTGCTGGCCGATCAGGTCGGCGTCGATTTCATCGGAGTCGGCGAACACCACCGCGACGACTTCGCCGTCTCGGCGCCCGACGTGGTGCTGGCAGCAATCGCATCGCGCACCAAGCGCATTCATCTCGGCTCGGCGGTGACAGTGCTGAGTTCGGACGATCCGATCCGGGTCTTCCAGCGCTTTTCGACGATCGACGCGATCTCCGGCGGCCGCGCCGAGGTGATCCTGGGGCGCGGCTCCTTCACCGAATCCTTCCCGCTCTTCGGCTATTCGCTCGACGACTATGAGCGCCTGTTCTCCGAGAAGCTCGACCTATTCGCCGCGCTGCTGAAGCAGGGGCCGGTGAACTGGAAGGGCTCGATCCACCCAGGGCTGAAGGACCAGACCGTCTATCCTCAGATCGAAAACGGTACGCTGAAGGCGTGGATCGGCGTCGGCGGCAGCCCGGAATCGGTGGTGCGCGCCGTGCAATACGAATTGCCGATGACGCTCGCCATCATCGGCGGCGACCCGGTGCGCTTCCGCCAGTTCGTCGACCTCTACCACCGCGCCGCCGAGCAACTGCAAAAGCCGGTGCTGCCGCTGGGCGTTCACTCGCCGGGTCATGTCGCCGAAACGGACGAGGCGGCCCGCGAACAGCTTTGGCCAGGCTACAAGGCAATGCATGACAGGATCGGCGGCGAGCGGGGCTGGGGACCGACGAGCATTGCGCGGTTCAACGCCGAAGCCGACATGGGCTCGCTCTATGTCGGCTCGCCCGAGACGGTCGCGAAGAAGATCGCCAATACCGTGAAAGCGCTCGGTGTCAGCCGCTTCGACATGAAATATTCGTCGGGCACGCTGCCACACGAGCACATGATGAAGAGCATCGAACTCTACGGCA
>JALYWP010000079.1 GCA_030852655.1 Pseudomonadota bacterium
TGACGACCATCTCGTCTATGCGCGAGGTCGGCGCGACGCTGGCGACGAGGGCGGGGATGAAGCGATGCATGTCGCCCATGATCCGGATCTGCTTCAAGATATCCGTCCGGTAGATCTTGAGGCCGCAGCCATAGTCGTGGACCTTGACGCCCGTGACCTTGCGGATCAGCACATTGGCGATCCAGGAGGGGATGAGGCGCAGCACCAGACCGTCGTGGCGATCCTTGCGCCAGCCGCAGAGCAGATCGAGTTGACGCTCTTCCAGCATGGCGACCATTGCCGGAATGTCGGCGGGATCGTTCTGGAGGTCGCCATCCAGCGTCGCCAGCAGTCGGCCACGCGCTGCGTCGATGCCTGCCTGCAGGGCGGCAGCCTGGCCGAAATTGCGCTGCAATTCGATGACCTTGAGGTCGAGTCCGTCGCGGGCAATTTGGTTGCGCGCATTGGCAAGCGTCGCATCCGTCGAGCCGTCGTCGACGAGGATCAATTCCCAGGGTTTGCCGAATTCCTTCAGAGCCGCGCAAACGCTTTCAACCAGCGGAGCGACGCTGCCTTCCTCGTTGTGTACAGGCACAACGACCGAAAGCTCGATATCGCCATCCGCCTCGCCGGCAAGTGTCGGAAGGGTTCGGGTTTGCAGCACGCAGTTCCTCGGAGTAGCCCAGACTCCGGCGCTCTGTTACATCAGCGGTCCTCGTTACACAATCTCGGGAAGCGGTATGGCTGAACAGGGAGCGGGACCGCGGCACGGCGCCCAGAACCGGATCGCGCTGCTGACCGCCGGCACGGTGATCGCCTACGCCGCCTTCGTCCAGTGGATATGGGGCTGGCCGTCGATTCTCGCCGCGTGGCGTGAGGTCGGCGTGGAAAGCATCCTGCTTGCGCTGGCACTGCTGGTCGCAACCTATTTCGTGCGCGCCTATCGGATTAAGGATTATTTCCCACGCCAGACGGCCGGCCGCTTTCTCTGGCTCTTCCGGGTGACGCAGATCCACAACATCCTCAATATCATGCTGCCGCTGCGAACCGGCGAGACCAGTTTTCCCCTGCTGATGCGCTCGGAATTCGGCGTGCCGCTGGCGCACGGGGCCTCGGCGCTGCTCGTGCTGAGGCTGCTCGACCTGCATGCGCTGCTCGCGGCGGCCGGTGTCGGGCTGGTTGCCGGAACCGGCTTCGCCGTGTGGGCGTGCGGGCTGTGGCTCGCTTTCCTCGTGTCGCCGCTTGCCGTCCTCCCGTTCCGCAACCCGGTACTGGCCGCGGCCCGCGGAAGACTGCCGCCAAGGTTGGCGAAATTCGTCGACCAAGTCGACGACGGCATACCGCGCGACGTGGCGGCTTTCGTCCGCGCCTGGGCGCTCACCCTGCTCAACTGGGGCGTCAAGGTGCTGGTGCTGGCCTGGGTGCTGGCGCTGATGGGCGTCGCACCGCTCGCGGCCTGTTTCGGCGGGGCGCTCGGCGGCGAGATTTCCTCGGTGCTGCCGGTGCATGCGCCGGCGGGCGTCGGCACCTATCCGGCCGGCATCGCGGCGGGCGCGGCGGCGTTCGGCTATGAAGGGGGCGCCGGGGCGGGGGTGCTCGCCAATGCGGCGATCAACACGCATCTCATGATGATCGTCTCGGCACTGGCAGGCACCGGCGTCTCCGTGCTGCTGCCGGTGCTGGCGGGCGTGGGACGAGGGACCAAACACCGCGAACGCCCAGGAATTGAGCGGGATTGAGCCAACCGGTTGCACTTTGGCCCGCTCGCTGCTATGAGCCCGCGTCCATAACCGTCCGGCAGGGCATGCCGAGGCGGTTTTTCATGCGTTCCGGGCTTTGGTCGGCCTGGAAAACAACAACAGGGGTGTTACGGCCCCGACAAGGAGTAGCAAAATGCCCAAGATGAAGACCAAATCGGCCGCCAAGAAGCGGTTCAAGATCACAGGCACGGGCAAGGTCCTGTCGGCAGCCGCCGGCAAGCGCCACGGCATGATCAAGCGTTCCAACAAGTTCATTCGCGATGCCCGCGGCACCATGGTTCTCGCGGAACCGGACGGCAAGAAGGTCATCAAGAATTTTCTGCCTAACGGCGGCGGCATCTGAGCCGGTTGGAACAGTAAGGAGATCATGACATGGCACGCGTAAAAAGAGGCACGGTCGGCCACGCCAAGCACAAGAAAGTGCTGAAAGCCGCCAAGGGTTTCTATGGCCGCCGCAAGAACACCATCCGCATCGCCAAGCAGGCGGTCGAAAAGTCGCTGCAATACGCCTATCGCGACCGCAAGGCGCGCAAGCGCAACTTCCGCGCGCTCTGGGTGCAGCGCATCAACGCCGCAACCCGCGAGCACGGCCTGACCTACGGCCGTTTCATCGACGGACTGAACAAGGCCGGCATCGAGATCGACCGCAAGGTGCTGTCCGACATGGCGATCCACGAGCCGCAGGCATTCGCGGCGCTGGTGGCCAAGGCCAAGACCGCGCTGGAATACCTGAAGGACACCACGCCGAACGCTTTTGAAAGCGCTGTAGCCTAAGCCAGCGCTTCCCAAGCTTTCGAAATTCTGATTTGGGAAACCCGCGCTGGCAGGGCTGGCGCGGGTTTTTCTTTGCCAGCCTTACTCCGACCGGGTCCGGAACATGAGCGAAATGGAAACACTCGAAAATTCCCTTATGGCCGAGATCGCCGCCGCATCCGACGAGCAAGCGATCGAGGCCGTGCGCGTCTCCGCGCTCGGTAAGAAGGGCTCCGTATCGGAACTCCTGAAGACGCTTGGCGCGATGACACCGGAAGAGCGGCAAGTGAAAGGTCCTGTCATCAACGGACTGAAGACCAGGGTGACCGAGGCGCTCGGCGCACGCAGGGCGGAACTCAAGGACGCGGCGATCACGGCCCGGCTGGTGGCGGAGAAGGTCGACGTGACGCTGCCGGTCAGGCAATCGCCGGCCGAGCGCGGGCGCATCCATCCGATCAGCCAGGTAATCGACGAGATCACCGCGATCTTCGGCGACATGGGCTTCGCCATCGCAGAGGGTCCGGACATCGAAACCGACCACTACAATTTCACAGCGCTGAATTTCCCGGAAGGGCATCCTGCGCGCGAGATGCACGACACGTTCTTCTTCAATCCGGACGAGAAGGGCGAACGCAAGGTGCTGCGCACGCACACCTCGCCCGTGCAGATACGCACCATGGAGGCGCAGAAGCCGCCGATCCGCATCGTCATTCCGGGCAAGACCTACCGGCAGGATTCGGACGCCACGCACTCGCCGATGTTCCATCAGGTCGAGGGTCTCGTGATCGACAGGACCGCAAATGTCGCCAATATGAAGTGGGTGCTGGAGGAGTTCTGCAAGGCCTTCTTCGAAGTGCCGCAGGTTAAGATGCGCTTCCGGCCGAGCTTCTTCCCGTTCACCGAGCCGAGCTTGGAAGTCGACATACAGTGCGACCGCTCACGGCCGGGCGAGGTGCGCTTCGGCGAGGGCGACGACTGGATGGAAATCCTCGGCTGCGGCATGGTGCATCCCAATGTGCTGCGCCATGGCGGGCTCGATCCCGACGAGTACCAGGGATTTGCCTGGGGCATGGGCATCGACCGCATCGCCATGCTGAAATACGGCATGCCGGATCTGCGCGCCTTCTTCGACGCCGACGTGCGCTGGTTGCAGCATTACGGATTCAGGCCACTCGACATGCCGACGCTGTTCGGGGGGTTGAGCGGGTGAGTGCGGACGTCGACCCATATGCGGACGCCGTGAGTTTTGCGTTCGGGGACAACCCCGAGCTAGCCGACGAATTGCTGGCGCTCGTCCTGGCCGGCCGGAAGACCGCGACCTGCGGGGCACTGCGCGACTATGGCGGCGCCGAACCCATGCCTGAAGTCGGCCGTCGCGACGTGGTGCTCGACGGACGGGGCCGTCGTCGCGCGGTGATCGAGACAGTCGAACTGACGCAGCGCCGCTTCGACGAGGTCGATGCTGACTTTGCCCGCGACGAAGGCGAAGGCGACTTGTCCCATGACTACTGGCGGCAGGCGCATGAAACATATTTTACCCGCAATGGCGGCTTCTCGCCCGACATGATGCTGGTTTGCGAGCGGTTCCGGCTGGTCGAGGTGTTCGACGCCGAGGGGGCGGCCGAATGACCGCACAATCCCTTCACACCGGCTCCTGCCGCTGCGGCGCGGTGCGGTTCGAGGCTTCGGCCGGCCCGGATCACGTCAGCTATTGCCATTGCAGCGATTGCAGGCGGGCGACCGGGGCGCCGGTGTCGGCTTTCGTCGGCTTCATGGCGGACGAGGTGACGATCACGGGCGATGCGCTGAGGAGATTCGACAACGGCGCGGTGACGAGGAGCTTCTGCGGCACCTGCGGCTCGCCGATCTCCTATGCCGACGCGCGCATCGGCGAGACGCTCTATTTCATGCTCGGCGCGATGGACGCGCCCGAGAAATACAAGCCGACACTGCATGCCTATGTGCGCGAGCAACTGCCCTACCTGCACATGCCGGACGGGCTGCCGCGGCATCTCAAGACAAGTGTACCCAGACCTGACGAGACCTGAATCATGAAGCTCACCCTCTCCTGGCTCAAGGACCACCTCGAGACCGATGCGACGCTCGACGAGATCGTCGAGCGGCTGACGTCGATCGGCCTTGAAGTCGAGGCAGTCGACGACAAGGCGAGCCTGAAACCCTTCGTGATCGCCAAGGTGCTGACGGCGGTGCAGCATCCGGACGCCGACCGGTTGCGCGTGCTGACGGTGGACAAGGGCGACGGCAAGCCGGTGCAGGTCGTGTGCGGTGCGCCCAATGCGCGCGCGGGCCTGGTCGGGGCCTTCGCGGCGCCCGGCAGCTATGTTCCCGGCATCGACGTGACGCTGTCGGTCGGCAAGATACGCGGCGTCGAAAGCCACGGCATGATGTGCTCTGAGCGCGAGCTTCAGCTTTCCGACGAGCATGACGGCATCATCGACCTGCCCGAGGATGCGCCGGTCGGCACGAGCTTCGCCGCCTGGGCGAAGCTCGACGATCCGGTCATCGAGATCGGCCTGACGCCGAACCGGCCGGACGCGACCAGCATATACGGCATCGCGCGCGACCTCGCCGCGGCGGGGCTGGGCAGGCTGAAGGACGGCACGGTGGAGCCGGTATCCGGCAAGGGCGAATGCCCGGTCAAGGTGGTGCTCGACTTCGGCGATACGCCGAAACTCTGCCACGGCTTCGCGCTTCGGCTGGTCAGGGGCGTGAAGAACGGGCCGTCGCCGAAATGGCTGCAGCAACGGCTGATCGCCATCGGGCTGAGGCCCATCAACGCGCTGGTCGACATCACCAACTACATCACCTTCGACCGCGGCCGGCCGCTGCATGTGTTCGATGCGAAGAAGGTGAAGGGCGACCTCGTCGTGCGCCGCGCCAAGGGCGGCGAGAAGGTGCTGGCGCTCGACGGCCGCGAATACGAGCTGTCACAGGAG
>JALYWP010000095.1 GCA_030852655.1 Pseudomonadota bacterium
GCACGGACGAGGATTCGATAGAGCTGAAGGCGCGTCGGGTTGCCGATCGCTTCGAGCTGGGCTGCCGCTAATTCGAGTTTCATGGAAATAGTATGACCGACGCAAAAGCTGCCGTCAAATGAATTTCTATCATCGTCGAAATAAGGGGTTTGATGAGCACTACCCGCGTACCGGAGAACTGCCTGCAGGCTTTCATCCGCTTCCTGCTCGACCCTTAAAGCAGCGCCCAGCCGAGCGTCCCCCGGCGGCGATTACCACGGCCCAGGGCGGAACGACCCACAAGGCCAAGGCAACGAAGGAGGCCGCCGCGATTGCCAGGGCAACTCCCCACAGGGGGGACTATCCCCTGGTGCCCCGTACGGACGCCGAGCCGTCAACGACGCGCCGGTTGGAAGAGTTCGACAAGGTTGCCCGAAGGGTCCACGAGGAGGATCTGCGAGCCTCCTGGGCCCGACACAATGTCGTTCCGGAACTTTGCTCCCTCCTTCTTCAGGCGCTCGACCTCAAAGGCCAGGTCGTCGACGAGAAGGTGTATACGGTTCCATCCCCCTGGGCGTGGCTGCTCCCCATCGGACATTGGACGGCCGGCGGAACTTGCCGGCCCGCTCAGCAGGAGTCTCAGCGATCCCCGTTGCACGTCCGCAAAAGGAGGCGCGTGATTGGAGATCACCTCGAAGCCAAGATGCTTCGTGTACCAGTCGAGGGCCGCCTGGACATCATCGACCATATACCTGACACTGACTGTCTGATCGGCCATTGTGTCGCCTCGCTAGCCTGAGCGATCGTTGCGTCGATTGCATGCGGATTGACAATCACCGCCACGACAACAGACTACCGGACAGACGGTGCAGCGGAAACCCGTAACCCGCAGCGTTCCGGGCTTTAGACAAACATCCGTCCGCCAACATCGCCCGAAATCCGCCAAGCCTGTCCGCCAAACAGCCATGACACACGCTATTCCTCCGTGTTTACAATCGTTTACCGACAGACTGCGATTAGCAAGATGGCGGAGAGAGCGGGATTCGAACCCGCGTTACGGTTTCCCGTAAACACACTTTCCAGGCGTGCGCCTTCAACCACTCGGCCACCTCTCCGCGCGCGCCGCAAGCCTGGACTCGGCCTGGAACTTTGCCGGCGCGGGGCTGATCTAGTCGATCCGGCGCCGAATGCCAAGGCCGCAAGAGGTTATTGTCGATACGATCGGACGGAATCGCCCCGACTTCATGGGAGGGCCATCACGAGGCCTGCGAGTAACAGGCGGCGATTGCAGAATGCGCGGCACCGCCATATGTGTCGGAGCGAAAGACAAGCGAGACGACAGACTAGGCGAAGGATCGCGATGTTCCGTTTCCTGTTCAGGCTGATGGCCACCTTCGCGCTGGCGGTTGCCGTCATCATGGCGGTGCTCGACGTGACGCGCACGATCGCCGCCTCGCGGCTGGTGCTCACGCCGCTCGGCGAGAGCTGGCTCAGCGTCTCGCCGACCACCCTCGACACGGTGCAGCACTTCATCATCGACAATGCGCATCCGCTGGTCTGGAACCCGGTCGTGGTCTTCATTTTGGGCCAGCCGGGCTTCGTGGTCTTCGGCGTGCTCGCATTCCTGCTCTACGCCATCGGACACCGGCCGGAGCGGCGCATCGGCCGCTTCGTCGTGGAGCGCTGACCCAAGGGCGCGGCCGGCCGCGGCCGGATCACCGCCTGATCGCCCCCGCGCCGGAATTCTACTTCGCCGAAGCCGAGCACCAGCAATATCTGGCGAAGAACCCGTCCGGCTATTGCGGCCTCCAGGGAACGGGTGTCGCCTGCGCCATTCCACAGGCGGCCGGGCATCAAGCGGCAACCGCCTGACAATTCGATCGCCCCGCCATCGCTGTCGATCGGCTTTCTCGCAAGGTCAAAATTCCGCGTGAGTTTTGTTTTTGCCCGTGCAAGATTGGCGCATGAGCGGAGGGTGATATCAGCCCCCTGCCATGCGCCGAGACCGGCCGGCACGCCGGCTCTGTCCAAGGCGTCCAGTAAAAGAAACCGACAGGGTGTGGATCACATGAAACGTATTTTGTTCGGCCTCCTGGCCGCGACCGCGTTGTCCTTCTCGGCCCATGCGCAGGAGGTGAAGCCGGCGCTGCTCTACGATCTCGGCGGAAAGTTCGACAAGTCGTTCAACGAGGCAGCGTTCAACGGGGCAGAGAAGTTCAAGGCGGAAACCGGCATCGAATACCGCGAATTCGAGGTCACCGACGAAGCCCAGCGCGAACAGGCGCTGCGCCGCTTCGCCGAAGACGGCAACAACCCGATCGTCGCCGTCGGCTTCAACTGGGCGCCGCCGCTCGAAGTGCTCTCGGCGGAATTCCCGGATCTCAAATTCGCCATCATCGACTCGGTCGTCGACAAGCCGAACATCCGTTCGGTGATCTTCAAGGAACAGGAAGGTTCCTATCTCGTCGGCATCATGGCGGCGATGGCCTCCACCACCAAGAAGGTCAGCTTCATCGGCGGCATGGACATTCCGCTCATCAGCGCCTTCGGCTGCGGCTATGTCGGCGGCGCCAAGGCGGCCGGCGCTACCGAGGTCATCCAGAACATGACCGGCGACACTCCGGCGGCGTGGAACGATCCGACCAAGGGCGGCGAGATCGCCCGGTCGCAGATCGACCAGGGCTCCGACGTGATCTACGCCGCTGCCGGCGGCACCGGCGTCGGCGTGCTGCAGGCCGCCGCCGACGCCGGCAAGCTCGGCATCGGCGTCGACTCCAACCAGAACGGCCTTCACCCCGGCAAGGTGCTGACCTCGATGCTGAAGCGCGTCGACGTCGCCGTCTACAACGCCTTCATGGACGCCAAGAACGGCGAATTCACCGCCGGCATCAACAATCTGGGCCTCGCCGAAGGCGGCGTGGACGTTGCTCTCGACGACAACAACAAGTCGCTGGTGACGCCGGAAATGCTGGCCGCGGTCGAAAAGGCCAAGGCCGACATCATCGCAGGCACGATCGAGGTGCACGATTTCCGCACCGACAATGCCTGCCCCTACTGACCGGGACAGCCGCCAATGATCGGACCGCCGGGAGCAATCCCGGCGGTCTTTTTTCAGGCGGCAGCCGCTGCTTCGCGCGGCAGGGCCGGATCACGGTGCTCACGTCGAGCGGCCTTCACAGCCTGCCCGTCACATAGCCCAGCACGAAGGCCGCGAGCACGAACAACGCCAGCATGAGCGCCCGGCGGCTCGGAACCGAGTGCAACCCGGTGCCGATGGTTTTCGGCGGCATTTCCGCAACGATCCTGCCGCGCTCTCTGTCTGAACGCCGGCGGCCGAACGTCACCGACTGCCCGGAGGGCATTGGCGCGGAGTGTGTCGGTTCGGGCTGCGGCGGCTGCTGCGGCTCCAGCGTCACCGGCCGCATCTGCGGCATGGCGGCGATGCGCTCCTTGAGCAGCCGCCAGCCATCCTGCGGCGCCGCCTCGCTCGCCGGCGTCCGGTCGAACACATGCATGCGCTCCGCGACCGTCATCATCGCCTCGCGGAAGGCCGGGTCGATTTCGAGGTCTCGCTCGGCGCGCTCGCGCTCGGCGTCGTCCATCAGGCCGAGCACGTAGCGTCCGGCCCTGTCCATGCGATCGCCCGTCTCTCCCAACGGCGCCTCCCCCAAGGCATCCTCCCAATGGCTCACCAATGCGGCGGTCTGGTCACCGGCACTTCCGGGGCGCTCTGCTCTTCCAGCACCAGGAACCTGTCGGTCAGCGCATCGAGCTTCTTGCCCAGGCGCTCGATCGTCTTCCACTGCTCGGCGACCTGACCCGACAGTTCCTCGATCGTCTTTTCCTGTTCCGCCGCCCGTATCTCGAGCGTGGTCAGGCGGTCATCGGGCTTGTCCATCCACTATCCTTATCGGCCGCTCGCGCCCCTGGCGGCGATCCCTGCCGAAATTGACAAGCGGAGGCGGATTTGTCGAGATGCCGCCGGGAACGCCTCGGAGCCCCGATTGGCAGCCGAGTGGCGGCATGCTAGCGTTTTGACCGGGTGATAAAAACAATAAAATGGGAACCGGCCGCATGGCTGAAGCCGCAATCGAGCTCATCGGCATAGACAAGAGCTTCGGGGCCGTTCGAGCCAATCGCGACATCAATCTCGTCATAGAGCGCGGCACCATTCGCGGCATCGTCGGCGAGAACGGCGCCGGCAAGTCGACGCTGATGTCGATCCTCTACGGCTTCTACCAGGCCGATGGCGGCACGATCAAAGTCGGCGGCAAGGAAGTGTCCATCAAGACGCCCAACGACGCCATCGCGCTCGGCATCGGCATGGTCCACCAGCATTTCATGCTCGTGGAGAATTTCACGGTCATCGAGAACGTCATCCTCGGCGCCGAAAACGAGGCGCTGCTCAAGCGGAGCATCGCCAATGCGCGCGCCGAACTCGAGCGCCTCGAGCGCGAATACGGCCTCGAGGTCGATCCCGATGCGGTCATCGAGGAACTGCCCGTCGGGCTGCAGCAGCGGGTCGAAATCCTCAAGGCGCTCTACCGCGGCGCCGAGATACTGATCCTCGACGAGCCGACCGGCGTGCTGACGCCGGCCGAGGCGGACCACCTCTTCCGCATCCTCAGGCAGCTCAAGGAACAGGGCAAGACGATCGTCCTGATCACCCACAAGCTGCGCGAGATCATGGCGGTCACCGACACCGTGTCGGTGATGCGCCAGGGCACCGTGGTCGCCACCCACGAGACGGCCAGGACCACCGTCGAGGAACTCGCCGAGCTGATGGTCGGCCGCCGCGTCCTCCTGCGCGTCGAGAAGGGCGATGCAAAACCCGGCGCCGTGAAGCTCGCCGTCCGGAACCTGACCGTCGAGGATTCGCGCGGCGTCACCATGGTCGAGGACGTCTCCTTCGACGTCTGCGCCGGCGAGATCGTCGGCATCGCCGGCGTCGCCGGCAACGGCCAGTCGGAACTGATCGAGGCGATCTCGGGCATTCGCCGCGCCGTCTCCGGCAGCGTCATGCTCGACGGCGCGCCGATCGACGTGGTCGGCCATGCCGATCCCGGCGAACTGCGCGACCGCGGCCTCGCCCACGTTCCCGAGAACCGCCACCATGTCGGCCTCGTGCTCGCCTTCGAGGAAAACGAGAACTCGATCCTCGGCTATCACGACAAGCCGCAATATCTGAACGGTCCCTTCCTCGACATCGCCGCCATCCGCGAGGACGCCAGGAGGAAGATCGAGAAGTTCGACATCAGACCGGCCAACGACCGGCTGAAGACGGCCAATTTCTCCGGCGGCAACCAGCAGAAGATCGTGCTCTCCCGCGAGTTGGAGCAGGACCCGGGCGTGCTCATCGTCGGCCAGCCGACGCGCGGCGTCGATGTCGGCGCGATCGAATTCATCCACAAGCAGCTGATCGCCATGCGCGACCGCGGCAAGGCCGTGCTGCTGGTCTCGGTGGAACTCGACGAGATCCGCTCGCTGTCGGACCGCATCCTCGTCATGTTCGACGGGCGCATCGTCGGCGAGCGCGGCCCGGAAGCGAGCGAAGGCGAACTCGGCCTGCTCATGGCAGGGGTGGAAAAGCAGGAGGCGGCCGAGTGAGCGCTCCCTACGCGAAGCTTCCAGCCTGGGCCGATTACGGCCTGATCCCGGTTCTCAACCTTGTCGCTGCGTTCCTCGTCGGCGGGCTGGTCGTGCTGATGGCCGGCGAGAACCCGATCGAGGCGCTCATGCTGATGTTCAAGGGAGCGTTCGGCTCCGGCAACGGCATCGGCTACACGCTCTATTACGCCACGACCTTCATCTTCACCGGCCTGGCGGTCGCGGTGGCCTTCCATTGCGGCCTGTTCAACATCGGCGGCGAGGGCCAGGCCTACATAGCCGGCCTCGGCGTCGCAGTCGTCTGCCTGGCCTTCGACAATGTGCTGCCGTGGTGGCTGACCTACCCGCTCGCCATCGCCGCCGCCGCCCTGGTCGGCGCGGCCTGGGCGCTCATTCCGGCCTGGCTGCAGGCGACACGCGGCAGCCACATCGTCATCACCACGATCATGTTCAACTTCATCGCCGCGTCGATCATGGTCTACATGCTGGTCAACGTGTTCAAGCCGGCCGGCATCATGTCGCCGGAGACGCGGCCGTTCGGTCCTGGCGCCGACATCCCGTCCATGGCCTGGCTGATGCAGGCGCTCGGCTTCTCGGTCCGCACCACGCCCTTCAACATCACCTTCATCGTGGCCATCCTCGCCGCGGTCGGCGTCTGGACGCTGATCTGGCGCACCAGGCTCGGCTACGAGATCCGCACCATGGGCCACAGCCCCAGGGCGGCGCGCTACGCCGGCATCGGGGAAGTCCGCATCATCATCATCACCATGCTGATCTCGGGCGCGCTGGCCGGGCTGATGGCGCTGAACCCGATCATGGGCGCGCAGGGCCGCATGCAGATCAACTTCGTCGCCGGCGCCGGCTTCGTCGGCATCGCGGTGGCGCTGATGGGGCGTTCGCACCCATTCGGCATCGTGCTGGCTGCGATCCTGTTCGGCATGCTCTACCAGGGCGGCGCCGAAATCTCCTTCGCCATGCCGAACATAAGCCGTGACATGATCGTCATCATCCAGGGTCTCGTCATCCTGTTCGCCGGCGCGATGGAGCACATGTTCCGGCCGACCGTGCAGGCGATTTTCGCCAGCCTCAGCCCGCGATCGGTCGGGTTGCGGGCGGCCGAAGGCCAGCAGGGGCGCTGAGATGGAGTTCCTTGGCGCATTGCTGTCGGTCTCGGACTCGGCGATCCGCATGTCGGTGCCGCTGCTGCTCGCCTGCCTCGCCGGCCTCTATTCCGAGCGCGCCGGCGTCTTCGACATCGGACTCGAGGGCAAGATGCTGGCCGGCGCTTTTGCCGGAGCCTGCGTGGCGGCCGTCGCCGGCTCCGCCTGGCTCGGGCTTGCCGCCGCCATCGTGACGGCCGTCTTCTTCGCGCTCGTGCACGGCCTCGCCTCGATCACCAATCGCGGCAACCAGATCGTGTCGGGCGTCGCCATAAATTTCATCGTCGCCGGCACGACCGTCATCCTCGGCCAGGCCTGGTTCAGGCAGGGCGGCCGCACGCCACAACTCGGCGGCGACCAGCGTTTTGGCAATATCGACCTGCCCTTCGCCGATGCGCTGAGCGGCGTGCCCGTGCTCGGCCCGATCTATTCGGACCTGATTTCCGGCCACTCCATCCTCGTCTATCTCGCCTTCCTGATGGTGCCGTTCACCTGGTGGGTGCTGTTTCGAACGCGCTTCGGGCTGCGCCTGCGCGCCGTCGGCGAGAACCCCGCCGCGGTCGACACTGCCGGCATCTCGGTCGCCTGGCTGCGCTACCGCGCCGTCATCTGCTGCGGCATCCTCACCGGCATCGCCGGAGCCTACCTGTCGCTGGCGCAGGGTGCGGGCTTCGTCAAGGACATGACCGCGGGGCGCGGCTTCATCGCGCTTGCGGCGCTGATCTTCGCCAAATGGAAGCCCGTGCCGGCGATGTTCGCCTGTCTTCTTTTCGGCTTCCTCGACGCCTTCGCCATCCGCTTCCAGGGCATAGCGCTGCCGCTGATCGGCAAGGTGCCGGTCCAGTTCATGCAGGCCCTGCCCTATATACTCACCGTCATCCTGCTCGCCGGCTTCATCGGCAAGGCGATTCCGCCCCGCGCCGGCGGCGTGCCCTATGTGAAGGAGCGGTAGTGGGTCCGGATCACGCCCCCTCCACCATGCTTCGCATGGTCCCCCTCCGCCGCTTCGCAGGGGAGGAGCCAACGGCGAGACCGTGCGCGTCCCGTATCCTCCCCCGTTTAGGGGGAGGGGACCGCCGGAGGCGGTGGAGGGGGCGCTTTTCCGATAACCCATGCAGGTAAGTAGATGTCCCACGAACTCTTCCTCGCCGCAAAAACCGCCATGGCGAAAGCCTACGCGCCCTACTCGAAATTCCCGGTCGGCGCGGCATTGCGTTGCGACGACGGCCGCGTCTTTGCCGGGGCCAACATCGAGGTCGCATCCTATCCGGAGGGCTGGTGCGCCGAGACCACCGCGCTTGGCCACTACATCATGGGCGGAGGCGGCAAGATCACCGAGATCGCCGTCATCGCCGAGCGGATGGCGAGATGCACGCCCTGCGGCGGCTGCCGCCAGCGGCTCGCGGAATTCACCACTGCCGACACCAGGCTGCATCTGTGCGACGAGACAGGTGTGGTGGAAACCGTCACCATGGGCGAGATACTGCCCTACGGCTTCGCCGGCGACATATTGAAATGATCGCCACCGACATCCTCGCCGAAAAACTCGGCGGGCTGAAACCCGACACGGCAATCGTGCTTGGCTCGGGGCTCGGCCCGCTGGCCGGCGAGGTCTCGCACCCGATCCGCATTCCCTATGCCGACCTGCCCGGCTTTCCCAGAAGCGGCGTCAGCGGCCATGCCGGCGAAATCGTCGCCGGCGGCTTTGCAGGCCGGCCGGTGCTGCTTCTCGCCGGGCGCGCGCATTATTACGAACATGGCGACGCCGCAATCATGCGGCCGGTTCTCGAAACGCTCGCCGGCATCGGCATTGCCAAGCTCATCCTCACCAACGCCGCCGGTTCGCTGAAGCCCGACATGCCGCCGGGCTCGGTCATGCTGGTCACCGACCACATCAATTTCTCCGGCGCCAACCCGCTTTTCGGCGAGCCGACGGACCGCCGCTTCGTCGCCCTGACCGAGGCCTACGACGCCGGCATCCGCTCCGCGCTCGAACGCGCCGCGAATGCCACCGGCACGCCGCTGTCGAAGGGCGTCTACATGTGGTTTGCCGGCCCCTCCTTCGAGACGCCGGCCGAGATCCGCATGGCCCGCGTGATGGGCGCCGACGCCGTCGGCATGTCGACCGTCCCGGAAGTCATCCTGGCGCGTTTCCTCGGCCTGCGCGTCGCCGCGGCTTCCGTCATAACCAATTTCGCCGCGGGCATGACAGGCGGCGAACTCTCGCACCAGGAAACCAAGGACATGGCGCCCGTCGGCGGGGCGCGGCTGGCGGCGATCTTGAAACGGCTGTTTGCGGATGGGTCGCTGGATGGGTGACCGAATCCAGGGTGATTGGAAGCACCCCCGCCCCGTCTCGCCCTCGGCGAGCCACCTCTCCCCCACTTCGTGGGGCAGAGGAAGAGCGCCAAGCGGCGGTGCCAGCCTTCCTCTACCCCGTCGAGCGGAGGAGGGGTGGTTTGCGACGCAAACCGGAGTGGGGGTCGACCTCGCGCACCATCAAGGTGGGGTTTAGTCCATGCTCCCCCAGGAAATCATCCGCAGGAAGCGCGACGGCAAGCCGCTGTCGGCCGAGGAGATCGCCCACTTCGTCGCCGGCATGACATCTGGCAGGGTCACCGAAGGCCAGGTCGCGGCACTTGCCATGGCGGTCTACTTCAACGGCATGACCCGCGACGAGGCGGTGGCGCTGACAACAGCCATGCGCGATTCCGGCGACACGCTCGACTGGTCGGACCTGCCCGGCCCGGTCACCGACAAGCATTCGACCGGCGGCGTCGGCGACAACGTCTCGCTGATGCTGGCGCCGATCGTCGCCGCCTGCGGCGCCTATGTGCCGATGATCTCCGGGCGCGGCCTCGGCCACACCGGCGGCACGCTCGACAAGATGGACGCCATCCCCGGCTATGTCAGCCAGCCAGACAATGCCCTCTTCCGCAAGACGGTGCTCGCGGCCGGCTGCGCCATCATCGGCCAAACATCTGCGCTGGCGCCCGCCGACAAGCGCCTCTACGCCATCCGCGACGTGACGGCGACGGTCGAATCGGTGCCGCTGATCACCGCCTCGATCCTGTCGAAGAAGCTCGCCGCAGGCCTGCAATCCCTCGTGCTCGACGTGAAGCTCGGCAATGGCGCCTTCATGGCGAAAAGCCGCGACGCCACCGAACTCGCCAGGAGCCTCGTCGAGGTCGCCAACGGCGCCGGCACCCGCACGTCGGCTCTTATCACCGGCATGAACGAGCCGCTGGCGTCGGCCGCCGGCAACGCCGTCGAGGTCCTCAACGCCGTAGATTTCCTGAGCGGCCGCCGGCGCGACAGGCGGCTCTTCGAGGTCACCATGGCGCTTGCCGCCGAGATGCTCGTCGCGGCGGGCCTTGCCGGCTCCAACAAGGAAGGCATGTCGCGTGCGTCGGATGCGCTGGACAGCGGCCGCGCCGCCGAGGCTTTCGGCCGGATGACGGCGGCGCTCGGGGGCCCTGCCGACTTCATGGAGCGGCCGCTCGCCTATCTGCCAAAGGCGCCCGTCGAGCTTGCCGTCGCGGTCGAGGAGAGCGGCTTCGTGACCGGCATCGCGACCCGCGATATCGGCCTCGCCGTCGTGGCGCTGGGCGGCGGCCGCACCGCGCCCGACGATTTGATCGACCATGCCGTAGGCGTCACCGGCCTCCTTCCGGTCGGCGCCGAGGCGGTCAAGGGCGAGCCGATCGCCATCATCCATGCTCGCTCCCGGAGCGCCGCGCAGCAGGCCGAGCGGGAAATCCGCACGGCCTATCAGACAGGCTCGACCCGGCCCGCCGCGCAAAAGGCCGTGATCCGGCGGATAGCGCCGACAAGCTGAGCCGCTTCGCGCCCGGAATTGCGGACGACGCTACTGCTCAAGCAGCAGCGAGCCGTTCTCGACCTGGTATTTTGCCAGCCGGTTGAGGAAACTGACGCCGATCAGCGTGCCGTCGAGCGCCTTGTCCTCGAGCACCACCGCATCGACGTCCTCGACCAGGATGCGGCCGATCTGCAGCTTCTCGATCACGGCGCCGGCCGCCCGCGTCTCGCCATTCGCCGTCCGCACCGAATATTTGAAGTCGGCCGGCACGACCTTGATGCCGACCCGGCGCGCAGTCGAGGCGTTCATCGCGACCAGCGTCGCGCCCGTATCGACCATCGCGTCGACGTTGCGGCCGTTCAGCCTGAAATCGGCGCTGAAATGGCCAAATTGGTCTGCGTCTATCCGCACCTTGCGGCCGAGCAGCACTTCGGTCGACGGTTCGGCAGGCTGCGATGTCCTGATCTCGGCGCTGGCAACGGTCGGCGGCGCCTGCGGCTCGGCAGCCGGCTTGAAGAGACCGTGAAACATCTCGGGATGCCGCTCATAGAACATCGGCACCGAGGCGGAGGCGACGGCGCAGACGATCAGGATGAAAAGCTTGCGCAGCATGGCAAGACCCGGTTCCGCTTGCCTGGAGGATAGAAGCACAAGGTCATCACAGGCTTAAGATCGGTACGGAATCCGGCGATTGTGTTAATGGGAGGTAAATGTCCTACTTCGTGCCGTACATGCGGTCTCCCGCATCCCCCAGCCCCGGCACGATATAGCCCTTCTCGTTCAGCCGCTCGTCGATCGAGGCGGTGTATACCGGTACGTCGGGATGCGCCTTGGTGAAGCGCTCGATCCCTTCCGGTGCGGCGAGCAGGCAAAGGTAGCGCATATTGGTCGCGCCGCGCTCCTTCAGCTTGTCGATCGCAGCGATCGCCGAATTGGCGGTCGCCAGCATCGGATCGACGACGATCACCAGCCGGTCGCCGAGATCGCTCGGCGCCTTGAAGAAATACTCCACCGCCTCCAATGTCTCGTGGTCACGGTAGAGGCCGATATGCGCGACGCGCGCGGCAGGCACCAGGTCGAGCAGGCCCTCCAGCAAGCCGTTGCCGGCCCTCAGCACCGAGGCGAAGACCAGCTTCTTGCCCTCCAGCGTCGGCGCTTCCATCACCTGCATCGGCGTCTCGATCGTCTTGGTGGTGAGTTCCAGGTCGCGCGTCACCTCGTAGCCCAGAAGCAGCGATATCTCGCGCAGCAGCCGGCGGAAGCCGGCCGTCGAGGTCTCCTTGTCGCGCATGATCGTCAGCTTGTGCTGCACCAGCGGATGGTCGACGACTGTAACGCCTTTCATGGGAAGCGCTCCTGCGCAAAGGGGGTGATCGGTGAATAGTGAATGGTGAATGGTTTGGCGAGTCCTGTCGCCAGCCCTTCCACAACGAGCGGCTCCCGACGGACTTGTCCCCTCACCAGGCTGGAACGCTATCGGCCGGGCCGCGTTCATCAGCATCGCGCGAAACGGTGGTCGGGCCGCCAAGCGGAGAAATGGAGAAAATATCATGAACTTGGCCAGATATGCAGCAATTGGCGTGGCCGTCCTCGGCTTCGCCCTTGCCGGTTGCTCGGAAACGACCAGCCCGCAGGACCGCAGCGCCGGCACGGGCGCGCTTGTCGGCGCGGCGGGCGGAGCACTGGTCGGACAGGCTCTCGGCGGCGACACCAAGAGCACGGTGATCGGCGCGGCAGGCGGCGCCCTTCTCGGGGCGGCGGTCGGCACGGCGGCGGCCCCCCGCGGCGGACGCGACATGTGCCGTTACCGGGACTATGACGGCAGGGTCTACGTGGCGCCATGTGACGAACGCTACTACAGCGGTCGCTACTGACCTGCACCGATCGACCGGCGGGCGGGGCCGACGTCAGGCCCCCCGCGCAGCCATGCCTGCCCTTTGCGATCCAGCCTGGCAAGCAGCGTCGCCTTCGTCTTGCTGTCCACGAAGGCGGCCTCGATGGCCGTGGCGGTGATGTCCAGCAAGTCCTTCTCGCCCATGCCGAAATGCTCCGCCGCGATATCGTATTCGCGCTTCAGCGACGTCCGGAAATAGGGCGGATCGTCGGAATTCAAGGTGACCTTGCAGCCGGCCTTCTTCAGCATCGGAAACGGATGCTCCGCAAAGCTCGGAAAGACGGATAGCGCCACGTTCGAACCGGGGCAGCATTCGAGCACGATTCCCTCCTGTGCGATGCGCCCGACCAACTCCGGATTCTCGATTGCCCTGACGCCATGGCCGATGCGCGACGGTCTTGTGTGGTCGAGCGCGGCCTCGACGGTCTCCCAGCCGGCCAGTTCGCCGGCATGGACGGTGATGCCGAGGCCCGCCTCCCGGGCGATCTCGAAAGCGCGCACGAAATCTTCGAAATCGCCGATACGCTCGTCGCCGGCCAACCCGAAACCCGTCACCAGCGGATGGCCGCATCTCGCCGCGAAGCGCGCCGCCTTCTCGACCGCCTCGACGCCGACATGGCGCACGCCGGTGACGATCATGCGTGCTTCTATGCCCGTCTTGGCCCTGGCGCGAAAGATTCCGTCGCCCAACGCCTCCGTATAGGCCTGGGGTGACAGCCCCGCCCTCTCGGCGTGGTCGGGCGAGATGAAGAATTCCGAGTAGATCGCGCCGTCGCGGGCCAGGCTGGTCAGATAGTGCTCGGACAGCCGCGCATAGTCCTCCTCGGTGCGGAACAGGTCGGACGAAAAATCATAGGCGGCGAGGAACGAGGTGAAATCGTGCCAGACGAAGGAGCCGTCGCGGATGAAGGGAGAAACGTCCCTGCCATACTTTCGGGCCTGCCCGATCACCAGTTCGGGCGACGCCGCCCCCTCGATGTGGCAATGCAGTTCGGCTTTCAGGGGCATGCTGGATTTCCTGGCTGTCCCGGCCCGGCGCGATAGATTGCGTGCAATCTTGCCGCGTTCGCGACCGTAGCGCCACCCGATATGATCGGCTATGGTCCGGCCGCCTCCCACAGGTACGCGAAAATGTCAGATCAACGATCCACCGCCGGCTCCGACATGGAGACCTCCTACGGCTTCCGAAACGTCGGCGCGGGCGAGAAGCAGCCGCTCGTCAACGATGTCTTCCACAAGGTCGCGGGCCGCTACGACCTGATGAACGACCTGATGTCGGGCGGGCTGCACCGGCTGTGGAAGGACGCCATGGTCGCCTGGCTCAACCCGCCGAAACGCCAGGGCTGGCGAGTGCTCGACGTGGCCGGCGGCACCGGCGACATCGCCTTTCGCATCGTTGATGCATCGCATGGAAATGCCCGGGCGACCGTGCTCGACATCAACGGCTCGATGCTTTCGGTCGGACGCGAGCGCGCCGAAAAGAGGGGCTACGCAGGCAACGTCGATTTCGTGGAGGCGAATGCCGAGCAACTGCCCTTCGCCGACGACACTTTCGACGCCTATACGATCGCCTTCGGCATCCGCAACGTGCCGCGCATCGAGACGGCGCTCGCCGAGGCCTTGCGCGTGCTGAAGCCCGGCGGCCGCTTTCTCTGCCTCGAATTCTCCGATGTCGACATGCCGCTGCTCGACCGCGTCTACGAGGCGTGGTCGTTCAACGCCATTCCGCAGATCGGCAAGCTCGTGGCGGGAGAAAGCGAACCCTATTCCTACCTCGTCGAGTCGATCCGCAAATTCCCGAACCAGGAGAACTTCGCCGCCATGATCCGGCGCGCCGGCTTCGACCGCGTCACCTGGCGCAACTATTCCGGCGGCATCGCGGCACTTCATTCGGGCTGGAAGCTTTGACGGTCGTCTCGGCAGGCATTTTCAGGGGCATGGCATCATGAGCGACGTGGGCGCGGCGCTCAGGCTCGTCAGGGCCGGCTGGATCATGGTGCGCGAGGGCGTGGTCGCCGCACTTCCCGGCGACCAGCTTGCCGGCCTGCCCAGGCTTGGCTGGCGCGTGGCGCGGCTCTTCACCAAGCGACGGGCTTTCCGCAAAGGCCGCAGCGACCGGCTCGCCGCTGCGATCGCGCGGCTCGGTCCCTCCTATGTCAAGCTCGGCCAGTTCCTCGCCACGCGGCCCGACGTCGTCGGCAACGACATCGCGCTCGACCTGGCGCTGCTCCAGGACCGCATGGAAACCTTCCCGATGGCCGATTCCATCGCGGCAATCGAAGGTTCGCTCGGCCGGCCGGTCGGCGAGCTTTTCCTGAGCTTGGGCGAACCCGTCGCCGCTGCGTCCATCGCGCAGGTCCATGCCGCCGAGGTCGACCGCGGCGGCGTCCCCACCAGGGTCGCGGTCAAGGTGATCCGGCCCGGCGTGCGCCGCGCCTTCCAGCGCGACCTCGACAGCTACTTCCTCGCCGCGCGCCTGCAGGAGCGCTATATCCCCTCCGCGCGGCGCTTGCGCCCCGTCGAGGTGACCAGGACGCTCGCCCAGACCACCAAGATCGAGATGGATCTGAGGCTCGAGGCCGCGGCGCTCTCCGAACTCGGCGAGAACGTCAGGGACGATCCCGGCTTCCGCGTGCCGACCGTCGACTGGGAGCGCACCGGCCGCGACGTGCTGACGCTGGAGTGGATCGACGGCATCAAGATGTCGAACGTGGCGGCGCTGGAAGCCGCCGGCCACGACCTCAAGACGATCGCAGCCAACCTCGTCCAGTCCTTCCTGCGCCACACGCTGCGTGACGGCTTCTTCCATGCCGACATGCATCCCGGCAATCTGTTCGTGGAGGCCGACGGTACCATAGCCGGCGTCGACTTCGGCATCACCGGCCGCCTCGGCAAGAAGGAGCGTCGCTTCCTCGCCGAAATCCTCTACGGCTTCATCACCCGCGACTATTTGCGCGTCGCCGAGGTGCATTTCGAGGCCGGCTACGTGCCGCGCATGCACAATGTCGATGCCTTCGCCCAGGCCATCCGCGCCATCGGCGAGCCGATCCACGGGCAGCCGGCCGAAACCATCTCGATGGCGCGGCTTCTCACCCTGCTGTTCGAGGTCACCGACCTCTTCGACATGCAGACCCGCACCGAACTCGTCCTCCTGCAGAAGACCATGGTCGTGGTGGAGGGCGTCGCGCGCACGCTCGACCCGCATTTCAACATGTGGAAGACCTCCGAGCCGGTCGTCAGTGAATGGATCCGCCAGAATCTCGGGCCTCGCGGCATGCTGGAAGATGCCCGAGAGGGCGTCGCCGCACTGCTCTCGCTTGCCCGTCAGGCGCCGGAACTCGCCCACCGCGCCGAGCGCCTGTCGCGCGAGATCGACGCCATGGCCGAGCACGGCCTGCGCTTCGACGAGGAAACCGCCCGCCGCATCGGCAAGGCCGAGGCCCGCGCCACACGCTGGGGCCGCATCGCGCTGTGGATCATTGCACTGGCGCTGCTGTGGATTGCATTCGAGCTGGCCTGATTTGACTGCATTGCCAGCAATGCAAGCATTGCAAGCATTGCAGTCGCCATCGCCTTGAACTATATTCCCTGTCATCGCAGGAGGCCGACATGGGCACCGTGACGGTAAGGAAGGTCGATGACGAAGTGATGCGCGAGTTGCGCATCAGCGCCGCCAGCCGTGGCGTATCCATGGAGCAGGAAGCTCGCGACAGGCTGCGCCAGCCGCTTGCACAGAATAAGGCGCCACGCGAAGACGCCACCGAGCCCAAATGGCGCCTGAAAGCAACGAAAGAAGAATTGCTTGCCTTGGGACGCAAGCTGGAAAAACCCATTGATCACAAAGCGGAATCGGACGCCCTCTATGATTATCTCGACGAACTATGAGGTTGACCGTCGACACGTCGGCCCTCATTGCGGTCATTCGCTCGGAGCCTGAGGCGTCGCAAATCCTTGATATGCTCGGCAGAGCCGAGCATAGACTTCTGAGCGCCGCAACCCTGCTGGAGGCTTCCATAGTCACATCGGGCAAAGGGACCGAAGCCGAGCGCTTGGATGCTCTCGTGCAACGAGCGATGTTCGAAATCGTGCCCTTTTCAGCAGCCCAAGCGAGCGTCGGCGCAGAAGCATTCCGAAAATACGGACGCGGTTCCGGCCACCCCGCCAAACTCAATTTCGGCGACTGCTTCGCCTACGCCCTCGCCAGGTCCCGTAACCTCCCGCTGCTGTTCAAGGGCGACGATTTCGTCCATACCGACATCCGGCCGGCGCTGAAGCCGGCGTGACGGACGGCTTCATGACTCTCTCCGGCAAGCGCATCCTGCT
>JALYWP010000103.1 GCA_030852655.1 Pseudomonadota bacterium
GCGAGGCCAAGCGACAGCATGGCGTAGAAAGAGCCGTTGATCAGCCCGATCAGCAATTGGCCGGCGAAGGCCTGGATGGGGATGCCGAACAACATCGTCATACGCCCAGCACCTCGTGAAGGTCGTCCATGCGGTGATCCAGTTCGCCGACCGGGAACTGCGACAGGACCTTGCCGTGTTCCATGAGGTAGAAGCGGTCGGCGACGCGGCTGGCGAAGCGGAAGTTCTGCTCCACAAGCAGGATGGTCATGCCGCGCTTCTTCAGCGTCACAAGCAGGTCGCCGATGCGCTGCACGATCACCGGCGCCAGCCCCTCGGTCGGTTCGTCCAGCAGGAGAACCTTCACCCCGGTACGCAGGATGCGCGCGATTGCCAGCATCTGCTGTTCGCCGCCCGACAGCTTCGTTCCGGGGCTTGACCGCCGCTCCTCGAGATTCGGGAACAGCGTGTAGATTTCCTCGACGCTCATGCCCCCCTCAGCCACGACGGGCGGCAGCAGCAGGTTCTCGTCGACAGTCAGCGTCGCGAAGATGCCGCGCTCTTCGGGAACGTAGCCGATCCCCGCGCGCGCCGTGTGATGCAGCGGCAGGTGCATCAGATCCCGGCCGGCGAAGGTAATCGTTCCGGAGCGCCTGCGGATCAATCCCATGATGGCGCGCAGCGTCGTGGTCTTGCCGACGCCGTTGCGGCCAAGCAGCGTGACCGTCTCGCCTTCGTTGATGTCGAGATCGACGCCGTGCAGTGCATGGCTCTCTCCGTACCAGGCGTTGAGGCCGCGGACCGACAGCAACGGCGCCTCAGGCATGCTCGGTCCCCATATAGGCCTCGCGCACATTGGCGTCGTTGCTCACCGTGTCATAGTCGCCCGCCGCGATCACCTGGCCGCGTTGAAGCACGGTGACCCAGTCGGCGATATCGGCAACGACGGAAAGATTGTGTTCGACCATCAGGACGGCGCGGTTCGTGGCGATCGACTTGACCAGCCTGGAGATGGCGCCGACGTCCTCGTGGCCCATGCCGGCCATGGGTTCGTCAAGCAGCAGCACTTTGGGGTCGAGCGCCAGCGTCGTGGCGATTTCCAGCACCCGCTTGCGCCCGTAGGAGAGGTCGGCTGCAAGGCGATGTTTGGCGTCGTCAAGACCGACTGCATGCAGGAGTTGCTCGGCGCGCGGCGTGAGCCTGTCGAGCATCGACAGGGATCGCCAGAACTGGATGGCCAACCCGTTCGGCCGCTGCAGCGCCACGCGCACATTGTCGAGCACGCTCAGGTGCGGAAACGTCGCCGAAATCTGGAACGAGCGCACCATGCCCATCTGCGCCACTTTCGCAGGCGCGGCCCTGGTGATGTCCTGGCCCTCGAGCGTGATCGAGCCGGCCGTGGGCTGCAGGAACTTCGTCAGCAGGTTGAAGACCGTGGTCTTGCCCGCGCCGTTCGGACCGATCAGCGCGTGGACCATACCGTGATGGACGTCGAGGTCGACATCCTTGACCGCGACGAAGCCCGAAAAATCGCGACGCAGCCCACGGGCGGAAAGAACCGCCCGCGGCCGATCGTCATGCGAAGAGGTCGGCGAAATCACTCGGCCGCGCTCACTTCACCAAGGGACAGCCCGACTCCGCCGGCTTGATATAGGCCTCATCGCCGGGGACGGTGGCCAGCACGTTGAAATAATCCCAGGGCTGGGTGCTCTCCGAGGGCTTCTTCACCTCCATCAGATACATGTCGTGGATCATGCGCCCGTTGGCTCCGACCTTGCCGCCCTGCGCGAAGATGTCGTCGACCGGCATCTCGTGCAGGTTCTTGGCAACCGCCTCGGTTTCGTCCGTGCCGGCCTTGTCGATCGCCTTCAGGTATTGCATGACCGCCGAATAGGTGCCGGCCTGGATCATGTTCGGCATACGGCCGGTGCGTTCCATGAATTTTTTCGCCCACTCGCGCGATTTATCGTCACGATCCCAGTAGAAGCCTTCCGTCAGCGTCAGCCCCTGCGCGGCCTCGAGACCCAGACCATGGACCTCGGCCAGCGTGAAGAGCAGGGCCGCGAGACGCTGGCCGCCCGCCACGATGCCGAACTCGGCCGCCTGCTTGATCGAGTTGGCGGTGTCGAGGCCGGCGTTGGCGAGGCCGATGACCTTGGCGCCCGACGACTGCGCCTGCAGCAGGAAGGACGAATAGTCAGTCGTCGCCAGCGGATGGCGGACGGCGCCCACGACCGTGCCGCCCTTGGACTTGACGAAACTGGAGGTCTGCTCCTCGAGCGAATAGCCGAAGGCGTAGTCGGCGGTTAGGAAAAACCAGGTGTCGCCGCCCTGCTCGACCAGCGCGCCGCCGGTGCCGACGGCCAACGCATGCGTGTCGTAGGCCCAGTGGAAGCCATAGGGCGAGCAAGCCTTTCCGGTCAGCTCGGTCGTCGCCGCGCCGGTGACCATGTTGATCTTCTTCTTGTCGGCCGAGATGCCCTGCACGGCGAGCGCCACCGACGAGGTGGTGAGTTCCATGATCGCGTCGACCTGCTCGGTGTCGTACCACTGGCGTGCGATGTTGGAGGCGATGTCGGGCTTGTTCTGGTGATCGGCGGTAACGACCTCGATAGGCATGTCCTTCACCTTGCCGCCGAAATCCTCGACGGCCATCTGGGCGGCCTCGTAGGACCACTTGCCGCCGAAGTCGGCATAGACGCCGGACTGATCGTTAAGGATGCCGATCTTGACCTTGTCGTCCGAGAACTGCTGCGCGGCGGCCGGATACGCCGCGCCTGCCAGCAGTGCGATTGTAAGGGCTCCCAGTTTAACTTTCATCTCAACTCCTCCCAGAGAACGAACATGCAAAGCAACGCGACCATTACATTCCTGAGCAAGGACCGCAAATGAACAGATGGTAGCAGACGCAACGGAACCGCGCGCCAGGATATCTGCCGATATCGGACTGATCCCGAAAGCCCGGCTCCCACTTTTCGGGATCATGCTCTAGGCGTTCGCCCACGACATGCTATTGTGCCTGCGCCGGGGTGCCGGACGCCCGGCCAGGTGGCGGAAATGCGAGTATCTTTGAGAGGACGGGGTATGTTGCGAGCAATCTTCAGTGCTGCGGCGGTGGCGACCGCCATTTTTCTGGCGCCGGCGGCGGCTTTCGCCTGCGAGGGCGGCAAAGTGCTGATGGAGGACAATTTCAGCAAGCTAAACCGCGCCTGGGGCGTGGCGATCGACCCGAAGATCGAGCGCGTCGACGGCGAGGGCCTGTCGACCGACTATCCGCCGGGCACGGTCAAGCGGGCGATCAGCCAGTGGGGCTTCTTCGACAATGCGGTGGCCTGCGCGACCTATTCGGTCGCCTACAATTGCACGGAGGCCGACCGCTGCGAAACCCAGCCCTATGTCGGACTGATCGTCTGGGGCGTCGACCTCGAAAACTACTATGCCTTCGAAATTGCGCCGCTGGTCGGCATCTACAGCGTGCAGCGTCTGCAGAACAACAAGTGGCTTACACCGGTGAACTGGACCGCCTTGCCCGGGGGCAAGAAATTCGCCGCCGGCGACAAGTTCGAGATTTCCGCGGTCATGAAGGGCAACCAGATCAGCTTCAAGGTGAACGACCGGCAAGTCATCGAATTCGAGGCGATCGCTCCCGAAGGCGGCTCGCTTGTCGGCTTCGAGCTTGCCGCCGCGCAGACGGGCCGCGCCAAGACGCAGCTCAACCTGTCGAAATTCGAGGTGAGGGAACTGACGCCGGAATCGCAGTGAGCGAGGCGCCGACGGGCAGCTACAGAAGTTCCCGGGTGAAGCGCCTCCCAATCATCCGGTAGAAGGGCGTGGGAGCTCCCGGGGCCAGGTCCGGATCGTCTGCGAGGCGCTTTTCCAGTTCGCCAAGCACTGTTCGGGTGATCTCGGGCAGGTCGGCCTGCCTGGCCTCGGCGATCGGCAGCCAAGAGATCTCTTCCAGTTCGTCGGTCGGGCCGCCACCCGGCAATTCGACGGCGACATCGCTCTTCCAGGCGCTGAGGAAACGCGTGTCGTAACGGCGCACGCGGCCGGGCGGGGTGATGGCCCGGGCGATCAGGCGCAGGCCGGCAAGCGAAGGGCGCACGCGGTGATCGGCGAAGGCCTGCCATTCCGCCCTGCCGGCGGTGAAAGGCCCTTCTTCGCCGATCAGCAGGCCGGCTTCCTCGTAGGTCTCGCGGATCGCCGAAAGGGCTATGGCGCGGGCGCGCGCCGCGCTGGTGCGCCCGGGGCCTTCCGTCAACTTCGCTTCCTCATTCGGATGCAGCCCGGACGCAACGACGACGCGGCTGTCGAAGGGATCGGTGCGGCCGCCGGGGAAGACGAACTTGCCGGGCATGAAGGCATGCCGCATGTGGCGGCGGCCCATCAGCACGCGGAAATCGCCGCTCTTGCGGTCGAGCAGGATCAAGCTGGCGGCGTCGCGCGGGCGCAACGGTCCGGGACCGAGCGCGCTGGCCTCCAGCCTGTCCACCTGGGCCTTGGTCATGTTTTCCATGACGGCAGCTTAGAGCATGTCGCCTGAAAGTGGGAACCGGTTTCGGGAAAACGACATGAAGCGATACGCTTTAGACCAGCGGTGTCGAAGCGGAAATGCCGGCGCTCGCAATCACATCTCGGGATGCGTCTCCAGCCCGTCTTCCTCGCCGCCGAAGCCGTGCATGTGGAGCGCCCATTGCAGGCCGACGATGGCCCCCTTGACCGGTCTGAGCAGGGCGACGGCCATGAGTACGGTGAGCGGCGCCCAGATGGCGAGGTGCTGCCAGGTCGACAGCGTGCTGGTCGCCTCGAAGGCCATGAAGCCGCCGAGGATGACGTGGCCAACGATGACGACGACGATGTATGCCGGAAAATCGTCGGCGCGGTGATGATGCATTTCCTCGCCGCAATGCTCGCAGGCGGGCACGATCTTCAGGAAGGCCGAGAACAGCTTGCCCTGGCCGCATTTCGGGCATTTGCGGCGCATGCCGTTCCACATGGCGCTCCAGAGCGGCCGGGCAGGGCGGCGCGTATGATGTTCGCCGCCGAAGACCTGGGCTTCCATTCTCATCTCCTTTTGCGGCCTTTCGGCTGCGAGGCACGTTCACGCATTTTCCTGCCGCTCTTCGACTTGTGGAACGAGCGCTTCGACCCCGGCAAGGGCTTCGGTTCGCTCAGCATCTCGAAGCGCATCGCGCCGGCGAGCGGCGCGACTTCCACGAGGCGAACCTCGACATGGTCCGCAAGCTGAAACCCCTTGCCCGACTGGCTGCCGAACAGGGCGCGAGCGGCTTCGTCAAAATGGTAATAGTCATCCCCGAGTGAAGAGATGGGGATGAAACCATCGGCGCCGTATTGCGGCAATTGGACAAATAGTCCCGCCTTGGTGACGCCGGATATACGCGCTTCGAAAGTCTGGTCGATCTGTTCGGCGAGATAGGCGGCGATCAGCCGGTCGACCGTCTCGCGCTCGGCAGCCATGGCGCGGCGTTCGGTGGCCGAGATCAGTCCGGCGATCTCCTCCAGCCGCTCCTCCTCGGTGCGCGTTATGCCGTCGGAGCCGAGCTTCAGCGAGGAGATCAGCGCGCGGTGGACGATCAGGTCGGCATAGCGCCGGATCGGCGAGGTGAAATGCGCGTAGCGGCGCAGATTGAGGCCGAAATGGCCCAGGTTTTCCGGCGAATAGATGGCCTGGCTCTGGGTGCGCAGCACCACCTCGTTGACCAGCGCCTCGTTGTCGGCGCCCTCGACCTGCGCCAGGATGCCGTTGAACTGGCGCGGGGTGAGGGAGGCGCCGCGCGCCAGCGACATGCCGAGCGTGGCGAGGAACTCGCGCAGCGATTCCTGCTTGGCGAGCGATGGCGCGTCGTGGACGCGGTAGACCAGCGGCTGGAGCTTTGCCTCCAGCGTCTCGGCCGCCGCGACGTTGGCCTGGATCATGAACTCCTCGATCAGCTTGTGGGCGTCGAGGCGGTCGGGGACGACCACCTTGTCCACGGTGCCGTCGGGTTTCAGCAGGATCTTGCGCTCGGGCAGGTCCAGCTCGAGCGGCTGGCGGGCGGTGCGGCCGCGCTTCAGCACCGCATAGGCATCCCAGAGCGGCTTCAGCAC
>JALYWP010000125.1 GCA_030852655.1 Pseudomonadota bacterium
ATTCGAACATGGCGCTGCGGCCGTGCTTTTCGTCGAGCAGCATGCCGTAGCCGTCCCGGCCGCGTGCAACCCTGGCGGCGGCCTTCACGGCGAGCACCTTGAACGCCTCGATCTTTTCCGCATCCGCACCGGCCCGCTTGGCAATGTCTTCCAGTTGCGCGCGATGATCGCAGGCGAACGCCATCAGCGAGGGAACGTCCCCGCGCCGCGTCGTCGCCCAGTGGATATGGTTGAGCGCCTCGTCCTTGCGCAGCGCGTGGTGGCCGCTGCCGTTCTTCAGAAAGAACTGCAGCTCCTCGAAGGTCGGGTATTCCGGCGCGCAGAGCAGGCGCGAAACGGCGAAGGCGCCGCAGGCGTTGGCCCAGGTCGCGGCGGTGGCGAAACTCTCGCCGCCGAGCCAGCCGCGCAGCAGGCCCGACATGAAGGCGTCGCCGGCGCCGAGCACATTGTAGACCTCGATCGGAAAACCCTCGCCGACGATGCCGTCCTCGAGATCGTCGGAGATAGGCCCGTCATAGACGATGCAGCCCATCGCGCCGCGCTTCAGCACGATCGCCGCCCTGGACACGGAGCGTATCGCCTTCAGCGCGCCGAGCACGTCGTCGGCGCCGGACGCGATCATGATTTCTTCCTCGGTGCCGACGATCAGATCGCAGTCAGGCAGCACCTGACGCATCTTGGCGGAGACGAAGTCCGACTTCACATAGCGCTCGAAGCCCTCGGCATGGCCGGCTAGGCCCCACAGGTTCGGCCGGTAGTCGATGTCGAACACGACCTTCCTGCCGTGCGCCTTGGCGATGCGGATGGCCTTGAGCTGCGCGGCCTCGCTGTTGGGCCGCGAGAAGTGGGTACCGGTGACGACGATGGCGCGGGCAGAGGCGATGAAGGCCTCGTCCACGTCATCCTCGCACAACGCCATGTCGGCGCAGTCGGTGCGCACGAAGATCATCGGCGAGACGCCCTCGTCCTCGACCGAGAGCAGCACCAGCGCGGTCAGCCGATCCGTGTCGGTCGTGATGCCGTCGACCGACACGCCCTCGCGGACAAGCTGCTCGCGGATGAAGCGGCCCATCTGCTCATCGCCGACGCGCGTCAGCAGCGCCGAGCGCAGGCCGAGCCTTGCGGTGCCGACGGAGATGTTGGTGGGGCAGCCACCCACGGCCTTGGTGAAGGAGGCGATATCCTCCAGCCGCGAGCCGATCTGCTGGCCATAGAGATCGACCGAGGCGCGGCCAATGGCGATGACGTCGAGCGAACCGTTCTGCGCTCCTCGGGTCACGACATCCTCCATCGTTTCGGCCTGCTCTTTCTGGAATGGTTGAAGCCCCGAATTGAAACACAAATTCCATTTGACAGTCAATGTGGAATATTTATTCTATTTGTAAAATCCGGGATTGCAGGGAAGGACACGGGACATGATTTCGATCGGGCTGCTCGGTGCGGGCCGCATCGGCCAGATTCACGGGCGCAACATCGCAGCCTCCGCACGCGCCAGGCTGGCCGCGATCGCCGATCCGATGCCTGAAGGCGCAAAGGCGCTTTCGGCGGCGACCGGCGCGCCGGTCAGGACGCCGGAGGAAATCCTTGCCGACAAGTCGATCGACGCCGTCCTGATCGGCACGCCGACGGACACGCATGCGGACTTCATCGACAAGGCCGCCAAGGCCGGCAAGGCGGTGTTCTGCGAAAAGCCCGTGGACCTGAACGCGGCGCGCATCAGGAAGACGCTGGAGCGGGTAGAGAAGGCCGGTATTCCCCTGATGATCGGCTTCAACCGCCGCTTCGACCCTAACTTCGCAGCCCTGCAGCGCAGGCTGGCAGATGGGACCGCAGGCGAAGTGGAACTCGTCACCATCCTGTCGCGCGATCCAGGCCCGCCGCCGGTCTCCTATATCGAGCGGTCGGGCGGGCTTTTCCGCGACATGATGATCCACGATTTCGACATGGCGCGCTTCCTGCTCGGCGAGGACGCGGTCGAGGTGTTCGCCGTCGGCTCCGCGCTGGTCGACAAGGCGATCGGCAAGGCCGGCGACGTCGACACGGCGGCCGTGGTGCTGAAGACCGCGAGCGGAAAAATCTGCCAGATCTCGAATTCACGCCGTGCCACCTATGGCTACGACCAGCGCATCGAGGTGCACGGCTCGAAGGGCCTGCTGTCGGCCGGCAACGTGCACGAGACGACCGTGCAGTTTGCCGGCGAAAAGGGCATCAGCGCCGATCCGGTGCAGAATTTCTTCCTCGAACGCTACGCGGCCGCCTACAGGAACGAGATCGAAGCCTTCATCGAGGCGATCGTGAAGGGCAGGAAGCCGACGCCCGACGGTGTCGACGGGCTGAAGGCGCAGATGATGGCGGACGCTGCCACCAAGTCGCGCGAAACCGGCAAGCCGGTGAAGATCGGCTGAGGGAGGGAAGATGTTCGACGCCAGTTCGCTGAAGAACTCCTCGCTGGAAGGCAAGGTCGCCATCGTCACCGGGTCGACGCAGGGGCTGGGCGAAGGTGTCGCGCATCTCTTCGCCGAACGCGGCATCGCCGGGCTGGTCGTCACCGGCCGCAACGCCGATCGCGGCGCCAGGGTGAAGGCCGATCTGGAGGGCAAGGGCGTGAAGACGATCTTCGTCCAGGCCGACCTCGCCTCGATGGACGACACGCGTGGGGTCGTCGCAGAGGCGGACAAGGCATTCGGCCGTGTCGACGTGCTGGTGAACTCGGCCGGCATCACCGACCGCGGCACGATCTGGGACACCAGCCCGGAACTCTTCGACGCGATGTTCGCGGTCAATGTGCGCGCGCCCTTCTTCCTGATGCAGGATGCGCTCAAAGTCATGAAGCGCGAGAAGATCGAAGGCTCGATCGTCAACATCATCTCGATGTCGGGCCATGGCGGGCAGAGCTTCATCACTGCTTACAGCTCGTCCAAGGGCGCGCTGATCACGCTGACCCGTAACGTCGCCTATTCGGTGATGAACCATCGCATCCGCGTCAACGGGCTGACCATCGGCCACATGAACACGCCGGGCGAGGACCGCATCATGAAGACCTATCACGGCGCCGAGGAGGGATGGCTCGGCGAGGCCGAGAAGACGAAGCCTTTCGGCCGCCTGCTCGAGGTCGACGAGGTTTCGCGCGCCGTCGCCTATCTGGCGAGCGCCGAGAGCGGCATGATGACCGGCTCGATCATCGACTTCGACCAGCAAGTGCGCGGCGCGGGGAATTCGCCGCCGCCCCCGCCGGCGGTTTAGCCCTCGCCGCGTCGCGCAGCCACCGCCACAGAGAGCGTCATGGCGATAGCCATGGTCGTCGCCATCGAGCGGAAGCCCTCGAAATTCGCCTCGCTGACCTCGATCAGCGCGTCGGCCGGCGAGGCAATCGGCGAGAATACCGAATCCGTGATCGTTACGACCTTGGCGCCGCGCGACTTCGCACTGGACGTCAGCGCAACGGTTTCGCTCGCATAGGGCGTGAAGCTGATGGCGAGCACCGCATCCCTGGCCGAGACGAAGCTCGCCTGCTCCGCGCCCATGCCCGCGACCGCGTCGACGAGCAGGTTGCGCACGCCGAGCTTGCCCATGGCGTAGCTCATGTATGAGGTGATCGGAAAGGACCGCCTCAAGCCGATCAGGTAAATGGTCTCGGCGGCGGCGAGGATGCCGACGGCGCGATCGATCGCGTCGTGGTCGACCGTCTCGCGGAACTTCGCGATCGAGCGCTCGCTGGCTTCCAGAAAACCGTCGAGCACCACCCCCGATCTGCTGGTGGCGATGCCGTGATCGCGCATCCGCGCCAGCCGCTCGTCATAATTGAGCACCCGGTCGCGCAGGCGGGAACGGAACACGCCTTGCAGGTCCGAAAAGCCCTGGAAACCGAAACTCTGCGCAAAGCGCACCAGGGTCGAGGGCTGGACCGTCGCCGACTGTGCAACGCTCGCCGCCGTTCCGAACGCGACGTCGTCGGGATTGTCGAGCGCATAGACCGCCACCTGGGCGAGGCGCTTGGGCAGCGCGGCGCGCCGATCCACGATCAGGGCGCGCAGCGTCTCGAAGTCCTGGGGGGCGCTTTCTCCAGCGACCGTCATGCTGCAACCTCCCGGGAAGGCGACCGGCATCTTTTGCCCGGTTTCCGCGCGAACCGAAAACACGCTTGACGGATCATGACAGGAATGGAATAAATGTTCCAGCAGAAAAATTAAATGGCATTTTTGTTCCGTTTTTCTGTGAGTGCGAACTGGCGGCGGAGGAGGCCCCAGAACGCCCGTCTCAAATCAATCTCGGGAGGAAGTCGAATGAAACCGGTCTTCAAGTCTCTGCTTGCCGCGACCGCGCTTGCCGCTTCGCTTTTCGCAGCCAATGCACAGGATGCATCCATCATCGTTGTCAGCCACGGCCAGGCGTCCGATCCGTTCTGGTCGGTGGTCAAGAACGGCGTCGCCCAGGCGGCCACCGACATGGGCGTCAATGTCGACTACCGTGCGCCCGAAACCTTCGACATGGTGGCGATGGCCCAGCTCATCGACGCCGCCGTCAACCAGAACCCGGCTGGCCTGATCGTTTCCATTCCGGATGCCGATGCGCTCGGCCCGTCGATCCAGAAGGCGGTGGCCGCCGGCATCCCGGTCATCTCCATGAATTCGGGTTCCGACGTCTCCAAGGAGCTTGGCGCGCTGCTGCATGTCGGCCAGGACGAATTCGACGCGGGTAAGGCTGCCGGCGAGAAACTGAAGGAACTCGGCGGCAAGAAGGCCATTTGCATCAACCAGGAAGTGGGCAACGTAGCGCTCGACCTGCGTTGCAAGGGCTTCGCGGAAGGCTTCGGCGATTCCACCGTCCTCCCGGTGAGCATGGACCCTGCCGAAATCACCGCGAAGGTGAAGGCGTCGCTTTCCTCGGACAGCGCGATCGACACGATCATGAGCCTTGGCGCCTCGACCGCGGGCGAGCCAGCGCTGGTGGCGATCGCCGAGTCCGGCATGGAAGGCAAGATCAACATCGGCACATTCGACATGTCGGCGGGCTTCCTGCAGGCGATCGTCGATGGCAAGGCCACCTTCGCCATCGACCAGCAACAGTATCTCCAGGGCTATCTGCCGGTCACCTTCCTGGCGCTCAACGCCAAATACGGCTTGATGCCCGGCGGCAACGTGCCGTCCGGCCCGAACCTGATCACCAAGGAAAAGGCCGCACAGGTCATAGACCTGTCCACCAAGGGCATCCGCTGACCAAGGTGCGGTGAATTGGGGAAGGCCGCGTCGCGCGGCCTTCCCCTGTCTGCTGAAAATGAGGACGAAGCCGGGGGGCGCCGGCACGGGAGGAATCCATGTCTCAGCAGGATGCGACCGGCGCCGGCCAGATTCCCGGGCAGGCCTCGGGCCAGCTCAAGGACGAGCGGCTCAAGGAGGCATCGTTCATCCTGCGCCTGATGCGCCGGCCGGAGCTGGGCGCCGTGATGGGCCTCGTCATCGTCATCGTGTTTTTCATCATGGTCGCCAACGCCACCATGTTGGAGTTGTCCGGCATCATGAATTTCATGGCGCCGGCGGCCCAGCTCGGGATACTGGCGATCGGCGCCTCGCTGCTCATGGTCGGCGGCGAGTTCGACCTGTCGGTGGGTTCGATGGTGGCGTTCACGGGACTGATCTTCGCCGCCTGTGTCGTCACGCTGGGCCTTTCGCTGCCCTTGGCGATCGTCATCACGCTGGTCTTCGCGGCGGCCATGGGTCTCGCCAACGGCCAGATCGTCATCCACACCGGCCTTCCTTCCTTCATCGTCACGCTCGCCTTCCTGTTCATCCTGCGCGGCCTGTCGCTGGTGGGGTTGAAATGGGCAACCGGCGGCTCGACGCAGCTTCGCGGCGTGCGCGAGGCGGCGACCGAAAGCCCGCTCGACGCCTTCTTCTACGAGATATTCGCCGGCGACGCCCTGGAGGGGCTGTTCGCCTGGCTCGCCGAGAACGACCTCCTGGCCAAGTTTCCCAACGGCCAGCCCAAGGTCACCGGAATTCCGGTCGAGATTATCTGGTTCGCGCTGATCGCGGTCCTGGCCGCATGGGTCCTGACGCGCACGCGCTACGGCAACTGGATATTCGCCTCCGGCGGCGACCCGGGCGCCGCACGCAATTCCGGCGTGCCGGTGCACCGGGTGAAGACGTCGCTGTTCATGATAACGGCGTGCTGCGCGGCGCTGGTCGCCATCCTGACCGTGCTGGACTCCGGCTCCACCGACGCCAGGCGCGGCTTCCAGAAGGAATTCGAGGCGATCATCGCCGCCGTCATCGGCGGCTGCCTCCTGACCGGCGGATACGGTTCCGCAATCGGCGCAGCGATCGGCGCGGTCATATTCGGCATGGTGCTGATCGGCCTCACCTACACCACGATCGACCAGGACTGGTATCTGGTCTTCCTCGGCGGGATGCTGCTGATGGCGGTGTTCTTCAACAACAT
>JALYWP010000137.1 GCA_030852655.1 Pseudomonadota bacterium
TGGTTCTGGGGCAAGGTCTGGACGCTTGTCGCCTGGTGCGAGATGCGCTCCGACTTCCGCGCCTTCCGCATTGACCGCATAGCCTCGATCATCGTCGCCGGCCGCACCTACAAGCCGGAGCGCGGCAAGCAGCTCGCCGACTTTTACCGCTCCCTGGAGCGCGGCGAGCGCGCCGGCCACACGCCGGGCCGCGCCAGCGGGTATTGAGCAAAATGCCCGACATGGACCGCAACGATTGGGATGGCGCCTGTCATTGCGGCGCGGTGCGTCTGCGCGTGAGGTTGACGGATGGATTGCGCTCGGCGCGCCGGTGCGATTGCTCCTACTGCCGCATGCGCGGAGCGATCGCCGTGACCGCCGCTCTCGACGATGTCGAAATTGCCGCGGGAAGCGACGCGCTGACGCTCTACCAGTTCAACACCGGGACGGCGAAACACTATTTCTGCTCGAAATGCGGCATCTACACACATCACCAGCGCCGCTCCAATCCCGACCAGTACGGTGTCAACGCCGCCATTCTCGTCGGCGTCAGCCCATTTGATTTCGCGGAGGTCCTTGTCACGGGCGGGATCAACCACCCATCCGATGGCGCCAAGGGCTCGGGCGTCGTCGGCACGCTTCGCTTCGTTCCCGCGCGCTAACAAAAAGGCCCGCCGAAGCGGGCCCTAGTCTAGCTTGCCTCCAAAACAGCGATCACTGTTCGTCGTCGGCGTTGTCCTCACTCTTGCTCTTCAGCGCCGAAAGCTTGGCGAACACGGCGTCGGCGTCAAGTTCGTCGTCGTCCGTCTTCGGCTTTGGCTGCTCTGGCTGCAGTCGCTCGGTGAGGGCTGCGGGCAGCAGCGTGTCGCCGACCGGCGCGGCCGGTTCACGGCCCTTGGAAGCGCGATTGACTTCGAGGTCCAGGTCGATCTGCGAGCAGAGCCCAAGCGTCACCGGGTCCATCGGCACAAGATTCGAGGCATTCCAGTGCTTGCGGTCCCGGATCTGCTCGATCGTCGACTTGGTGGTGCCGACCAGCCGCGAGATCTGCGCGTCCTTCAGCTCCGGATGGTTGCGGACCAGCCACAGGATCGCGTTCGGCCGGTCCTGGCGCTTGGACAGCGGCGTATAGCGCGGCGCCTTGCGCTTCGATTCCGGCACGCGGACCTTGGGATCCGACAGATGCAGGCGATGGTTGGCGTCCGCCTCGCCCTTGGCGATCTCCTCGCGCGTCAGCTGGCCGGTCATGATCGGGTCCATGCCCTTGATCCCTTGAGCGGATTCGCCGTCGGCGATCGCCTTGACCTCGAGCGGATGCAGGCCGCAGAACTGCGCGATCTGGTCGAAGGAGAGCGCGGTGTTGTCGACCAGCCAGACCGCGGTCGCCTTGGGCATCAGAAGCGTATTTGCCATCGATAAATTCCTCTCGTTCGCCCGCGTCCCTGTCGCGGGCGGTGGTCAGACCACCGAATTTTGGGAAATCGCGGCGTATATAACGTTGTTCGCAGCCCTGAGCAAGAATCTTCGCCAGCCGTGTCGCAAGCAGATGAGTTGTCCGGGTTGGACAGCACACGAGTTGTCCGTTTGATCCTCGGCACATGGAGGCTGGGATGAACCGGACAATGCCAATGGGCCGAAGCGCTCTAGCCGATAGCGAATTCGAACAGCAGCTTTATGTTCAGCGCGATGATCAGCGTCGCCACCACGGCGGCGATCGCCGTCACCCAGCCAGGCGACACCAGCGCCCCCATCTTCTTTTTCGGCGCGATCATCATGACCCAGCGGCACCACCGCGAAGGGCAGTTGCAGGCTGAGCACGACCTGCGTCAGGATCAGCAGCTTGCCGGTCTGGCTCTCGCCGATAGGATTGTGAGGCCTGACGGTGGCGCCGATGATGAATATGGCCGACTCAGGTGGAACGACGTCCCCGTGTCGCACCCTTTTGCGAACAGGGATTGCGGAAATTGGAATACTGGCAATTGGCCACTTATCGCCACGGCGACCGCTACCGGGTCCGGCCGGTCCCGAAGCTCGACCGATGCATCCCGGCGGCGGCGAGCCCCGCCGGGATGTCCGCGACTTCAACTCAGCACCGGCCGTTTGCGACCACCCTCCAGCCGGCGGCGTCCGCCTCGCAGGCGTTTCCGAAGGTGCGGTAGTCGCCGCGGCGTTGGGCGCAGACCGGCCGGTACTCCCGGGTGCAGATGCGCGGCCGATCGTTCCCATCGTCGCCTCCCCTGCGGCACTCGCCGCGGCGGATGATGTCGAAGCCGGCGCGGTCGGCGAGGCAGGCATTGGCAAAGGTGCGACGCTCGCCCTGGCGGCGGGCGCAGACCGGCTGGAATTCCCGCGTGCAGTAGCCGGGTCCGGGTCCCGGGCCCGGCCGGGGTCGTTGATCCTCGACGGCCACCGTGCAGGCCGACAGCACCATCAGGCCCGCGAACACCGCAAATCTGCGCAGATAGGCTTTAAAACGCATCGAATCCTCCTTCTGGTCCTCAGCTATTGTCCGGGCCAGACAGTTGGCTCCCTCGGTGACCCTCTGTCGAGCAATGTCTCGTGCTGTGGGGTCACTCATTCAAACGGTAGATCCTGATTATGTCTCCTAAATCGGCATTCGTGGATGCGCCTGCCTCGGCCGTC
Organism: Pseudomonadota bacterium; assembly: GCA_030852655.1. Taxonomy (GTDB): domain Bacteria; phylum Pseudomonadota; class Alphaproteobacteria; order Rhizobiales; family Rhizobiaceae; genus Mesorhizobium_K. Next base: position 2,623 of record JALYWP010000137.1, read on the forward strand.
GCCCGGCCGGAGTCGGAACGTCAAATCGGCTCCTGGAAAATGCTCCCGTTGCGTCGCTCCAGCCTTGCCGCTGGCCATGACGGAATTGCGGCAAGGTGCGACATCTTGTCAGCGCCGCGCTTCCGTGCCATAAAAACCGCCGTTCGGGCGTTTGCTGACCCGGAGACTGGAACGTTTGATCGACCCTTTCCCCGAAGCTGTGAATATCTGACGGCCCCGCTTTGGCGGGGGGCAATTTCATGCGCGAATGCATGGCCGCCAAGACTAACCGAACCTGCCCGCCGGGCGAAGCGGCGGACCAGGGAACAGACTAGCAACGGGTGAAGGAGCTCCCCATGGCCCAGACCGGTACCGTAAAGTTCTTCAATACAACCAAAGGCTTCGGCTTCATCACGCCCGACGGCGGGGCGAAGGACGTGTTCGTGCACATCTCCGCGATCGAGGCATCGGGCCTGCGTACCCTTGTCGATGGCCAGAAGGTCACGTTCGACGTCGAGCCGGACCGCATGGGCAAAGGCCCGAAGGCGGTCAACCTGCGCGCCGAATGAAAAACAACGCCGCCATTGGTGGCGCATGAAATGGTTTCAAAGGGCACGGCGCCGACGCGCCGTGCCTTTTTTGGGTACTGCTGGTTGGTGATTCCGGCATCGGGGGACGTCGGGAAGCCGCTGTGGCCGTGCCGTCGACAGATCGTCAAGGGGCGTGGGAGCGCGAAAATGAAAACGACCAGAACCGTGAGTGCCGTGTTGATCGCGTTGGGGATTGGAATGGCAGCACCTGCATCGGCCATGCCGCGGATGCCGGCCGCGAAGGGCGACGATCTCGTCGCCAAAGTCCAGGTCGACTGCCACCAGGACGTGCGTCGGCACTACTTGCCCAGATACGACCGCAGAGTGTTGCATCGCCATCGTCAATCGGATTGCAGGGTCATCATCGTCGATCGGGAGGACGACTACGAAGTCCGCCCCAGGGATTGCCACCGCGAGGTACGCCGGCACTACCTCCCGGAATATGGCCGCAGCGTCTATCACAAGCATGTCGGCGAGAGCTGCCGGATCAGGGTCTACAACCGGCATCAGGGCAGCGATTCAAGCCGCCGGAATTGCGTCAAGCTCGGCCCGATCACCGTTTGCGAAGACTGAAGCTACGTCGCCGAAAGAATGCATCGTGCAACTGCACATAGAGTAGTTTGCGCGATGCATTCCTAGCTGGAATAAGTTTCTGCTTGCCCGTGGCCTAAAAATAAAGGAAAAATTTGGCTTCGGGCATTTTCCGGCCCGGAGACGATAGGGGACGCGCCCGGCGAAGAGGGATTGCGGGCGTACCGTGGCCAAGAGGACGGCAAAGTCCCGGCGCGGGGAGAACCTGTCAGATCTTCCGGCGAATGCCGAGCCAGCGCGGAAGAGGGTCCGCCTGGCGCTTATGACTATGGGATAGAGGAGTTTCCCATGCCGCAAACCGGCACAGTCAAGTTCTTCAACCACGCAAAGGGCTTCGGCTTCATCACGCCGGAAGGCGGAGAGAAAGACGTGTTCGTGCATATTTCGGCCGTTCAGGCATCCGGCTTGCCGGGCCTGGAAGACGGACAGAAGGTCAGCTTCGACACCGAGCCGGACAAGCGCGGCAAGGGTCCGAAGGCGGTCAATCTCACGGTCCTCTGATCCCGTTACGCCGTGTAGCGGTTCCCGAAAGAGCCGCGTCGCAAGGCAGGCGAAGCCGGCCTTGCATGCGCCGGCTTCCGGCACCCGGCACGCGTTCAGCCGCCGTTCATCTTCATCGCCCTAATCTCTACGCAAAGATCGGCTTTGCTTGCGGCCGGAGCGAAGGAGACGAAGGATGAACCGCTTTTTCAAGACCGCCATTCTGTCTACGGCGGTCGCCGCCATGACGCTTGCGGCCTTTCCCGCCGCCAATGCGGGCGATCGCCACTGGCGGCGCCATCATCACCACCACCACCACAATTCCGGCGGCGGCGATCTGGCGGTAGCCGGCATACTCGGCCTGGCAGCCGGCGCCCTCGCGGTAGGCATCGCCTCCCAGCCGCGGCCCGTCTACGACTATTCCTATCGCCGCCCGGTCCGCGTATATCGCCAAAGGGCCTATGTGGAGGACTATGCCGGCGGGCTCGAGCCATGGACCGCGGCATGGTATGACTACTGCTCCGACCGCTACCGCAGCTTCGATGCGCGCTCCGGAACCTTCATGGGTTACGACGGCCAGGAGCATTTCTGCGTCGCCAACTGACCGCCGGCAACATCAAGCGGCAGGCGGCCGTCGGAGCCGCCCCCGCGTTCCTATTGTTCGTCAGACGAGAAAGGGATTGCTGCGGCGTTCCTCGCCGAAGCGTCCGCCGGGCCCGTGGCCGCAGATGAAGCCGATCTCGTCGCCGAGCGGCAGCAGCTTTTCCTTGATCGATCCGATGAGCGCGCCGTGGTCGCCGCCCGGCAGGTCCGTTCGCCCGATCGAACCGCGAAACAGCACGTCGCCGACATGGGCGAACTGCGCGGCGCGATCGTAGAAGACGACATGGCCCGGTGCATGGCCCGGGCAATGCAGCACCTCGAACAGATGCTCTCCGAACGACACCGCGTCGCCCTCCTCGAGGAAGCGGTCGGGCACGCAGTTTCGCACCGCGTCGCCGACGCCGAAGCGGCTTGCCTGGTTCTCGATATTGTCGAGAAGCGGCCTGTCGGCTTCATGCGGGCCGATGATTTCGACGCCGAGCGCCTCCTTAAGCTCCATGGCGCCGCCGGCATGGTCAATATGGCCGTGCGTCAGCCAGATCGCCGTCGCCTTAATGCCGTTGGTCTTGAGCGCAGCCAGTATCTGGTCGACGTCGCCGCCCGGGTCGACGACCACGCCAGTCTTGTCGTCCATGTCGAACAGGATGGTGCAGTTCTGCTGGAACGGCGTGACCGGCACGATGACGGCGTTGAGCTGACCCATTGGTTTCCTTTCACGCTTTCCGTTGATCTATGCGGATCGTCTCATCCCGTCCAGATCGCGCCGGCCGCAAAATAAAACGGGCGACCGCCAGATCGCCCGTCCGGAGCCGAGTGGCCGGTCGACTTTACTTCTTCATCGCGCCCATCACCGCGCCGACGATCGCCGTCAATATGGCGCCGCCGCCGGCACCGCCTACCGCATCACCGAGCAGGCCGCCGAGAGCGCCGCCAGCAGCCGGGTCCGCGCCGGCCGCGCCACCAAGCAGGCTTCCGAGGATTGCGCCGCCGCCGACGCCGCCGACCGCACCGGCAAGTATCTTCGGCAACTGTCCCATCGCAGCCGTTTTCAACGCGGCCCCCACCGCCTGGCCGCCGATAATACCCGTGACCACCTGCACTATGATTGGAAGAAGCGCTTCCATGCTCAGTCCCTCCAGGAAAGCCGACCTCGTACGAATCGGCTTGCCCATCAGACTCCGACAGCCAGGAACAGTCAAATGGAGATGCCGCAAGGGAAACGAGTGGCCTCTAGGGCCACCCGCCATCCGTCAGACCTGCTGGACCATTATTCCGCGGCGACTGCGTGCTTGGGCTGCACTTCCGCCGAATAGTCGTTCATCAGCGTCTCGGCGATCGTGCCGACCGCGAACTTGTACGGCCCTATCTCCGACACCGGCGTCACTTCCGCGGCGGTACCGGACAGAAAGCACTGCTCGAACCCTTCCAGTTCTTCAGGCATGATCGCGCGCTCGATCACCTCGATGCCGCGGCGCCTGGCAAGCCCGATCACGGTGCGGCGGGTGATGCCGTCGAGGAAGCAGTCGGGCGTCGGCGTATGGATCTTGCCGTCCTTGACGAAGAACACGTTGGCGCCGGTCGCTTCCGCCACCTGCCCGCGCCAGTCGTACATCAGCGCGTCGGCATAGCCCTTGGCCTCCGCCGCATGCTTGGAGATGGTGCAGATCATGTAGAGGCCGGCCGCCTTCGATTTCGACGGGGCCGTCCTCGGGTCCGGCCGGCGATACTCGGCGATATCGAGACGAATGCCCTTGAGCTTCTGCGCCGGATCGAAATAGCTCGGCCATTGCCAGATGGCGATCGCACAGTTGATGCGGTTGTTCTGCGCCGACACGCCCATCTGCTCGCTTCCGCGCCAGGCGATCGGGCGCACATAGGCATCCTTGAAGCCCTGCTTCTTCAGCAGTGTACGGCACGCGTCGTCGATTTCCTCGACGCTGTAGGGAATCTTGAAGCCGAGGATGCGCGCGGATTCGTGCAGCCTTTCATTGTGTTCGGTCAGCTTGAATATCTCGCCGCCATAGGCGCGCTCGCCCTCGAACACGGCGCTGGCATAGTGCAGTCCATGCGTCAGCACATGGACCTTGGCATCGGCCCAGTCAACGAATTCGCCGTTCATCCAGATGAATCCGTCGAGTTTGTCGAATGAAACGGATGTCATTGGGTAACCTCCCGCGGGCCGGCGCCCACTCTGTCGTTGATCTGTCTGTCGCAGCCGGGCAAATAGCGTGTTTGCAAGGCCAAACCTAGGCGCCTGGGAAAGGGAAGGCAAATTGACGGAAGTTTCGGGGAAACCGAAACTGGCTTGCCTTTTCGTTCGCAATTCGCCGAAAAGCTTGGCAAAAATTACCATCGGGCCAAAAATATGTCAACGGTGCTGACATATTTTAAGTGCACGATATATTTTTAAGTGCACGATACCGGGGCACAGGATTACCAATGGTCGACGGCGCCGCAAAACCCATCAGGACCGCCATCACCAGCGATGACGGGATAGACCTCTCGATCATCGAGCTGTTCTTCTTCGCCTACCGCGACTTCACCTCCGATCCGGACCAGATCCTGGCGGAATACGGTTTCGGTCGGGCGCATCACCGCGTGTTGCATTTCGTCAACCGCATGCCCGGGCTGACGGTCGCCGAGTTGCTCGACGTGCTGAAGATCACCAAGCAGAGCCTTGCCCGCGTGTTGAAACAGCTGATCGACACCCGCCACATCGTCCAGGTCCAGGGGCTGCGCGACCGCAGGCAGCGCGAGCTCTACCCGACTGCCAAGGGCCGCGCGCTGGCGCTTGCCCTCGCAAGGCCACAGTCGCGCCGCATCCATGATGCACTGCAGGGGGCAAGCGCCGGGGACAGGACGGCCATCGAGCGGTTCCTCAAGGCGATGGTCAACCTCGAACTCAGGGCGCAGATCGACAATCTGCCGGCCGACGGCGCCGGGAAAATCGCGGGAAGAAGCCATGGAGACCAATGACAGGACGAACCTCCCGGCAGCGCCGGGCGACGACGCGCCGCATCTCCTGGTCGTCGATGACGATACCCGCATCCGCAACCTGCTGAAGCAGTATCTGACCGAGAACGGTTTTCGCGTCACCGTCGCCGGCAATGCCGGCGAAGCGCGGCGACGCCTCGAGGGGCTCGACTTCGATCTCCTGGTGATCGACGTGATGATGCCCGGCGAGAGCGGCGTCGATCTCACCAAGTCGCTGCGCGACCAGAAGAACGTGCCGATCCTGATGCTGACCGCGCTGTCGGAGACCGACAGCCGCGTTGCCGGGCTGGAGGCAGGCGCCGACGACTACCTGCCCAAACCCTTCGATCCGCGCGAACTCATCCTGCGCATCAATAACATACTGCGACGCGGCGGTCCGGTAGCCACGCCGAAGGTCGAGCAGCTCGTCTTCGGGCCCTATACGTTCCAGATCGCGCGCCGCGAACTGAAGCGCGGCGGCGAGCCGCTCAAGCTGACCGACCGCGAGCAGGAGATACTGGCGATCTTCGCCGGCCGTGCAGGCGAGACCATTCCGCGCCACGAACTCGTGGCGGGAGAATCCGACGTCGGAGAACGCACCATCGACGTCCAGATCAACCGGCTGCGCCGCAAGATCGAGCGCGACCCCTCCAACCCGGTCTGGCTGCAGACCGTACGCGGCATCGGCTACCGGCTGAGCGTGGAATAGTCAGAACAGCGGGCCAAGGATGGCGACCGTGTTGTTGAGGAGCCTGCGCGGCATCGACCACTCGGCCACTTCCTGCCGGCTTATCTGCCTGGACTTCGCGATATAGTCCCGCTGACGGGCAAGCATGGCTTGCGTCAGTTCGGCATCGTGGACGAGCATGTTGTTCTCGTAGTTCAGTTCAAGGCTGCGCCGGTCCATGTTGGCGGAGCCGATCAGCATCAGTTCGCCATCGACCGTCAGCGACTTGGTATGCAGGAGCCCGCCGACATATTCATGGATCTTCACGCCCGCAGCGAGCAGGTCGGCGTAGTAGCTACGGCTCGCCCAACCGACGATCCAGGAATCGTTGCGGGCCGGGAATATGATGGTCGTGTCGACGCCGCGATAGGCGGTGGCGCATAGCGCATTCTGCAGCGAGTCGTCCGGAATGTAGTAGGGCGTCGTGATAACGATTTCGCGGCGGGCGGAAAACAGCAGCGACTGGAAGATTTCCTGCATCGCAGAATAGCGTACGGTCGGCCCGGTGCCGACGACCTGCGCGGGCAGCGCCGTAGGGTCCGCCGAAGCGGCTGGCGCGTGCAGCAGGTCGCCGAGGTCTTCGTTGACGCCAGCCATCCAGTCGCCGGCGAAGAGCAGCTGGTTCTGATGCGCTATCGGCCCCTCGAACCGCACCATGGCATCGATCCAGGGCGCGTAGCGCGCCTTCACGAGAAACTCCGGATCGGCGCAATTCTGGCTGCCGCAATAGGTGATCGTCCCGTCGACGACGACGATCTTGCGATGGTTCCGGAGGTCGATGCGGCTGGTGAAGACCCGGAGCAGCGGGTTGCCGATCGCAAGGCCGCTCGCAACCTTTATCCCGGCTTCGCGCATCACCTGCCAGTGAGGCGACCGGATCAGCCCGCGCGATCCCAGATCGTCGACCATCACGCGGCAGGTGACGCCGCGCGCGGCGGCCCGCTTCAGGGCGTCGATGACCTTGCGGCCATTATTGTCGGCCAGCCAGATGTAGAAGAGTACATGCACATGCCGCGTGGCGGCGTCGATGTCGGCGACCATCGCGTCGATCGTGGCGTTCGAGTCCGGCAGCAGCCGCCCGGTGTTCCCGCCGACCGGCCAGAACCCGCTGACGGAATGGCCGAGCCGGAACAGGTTCCTGTAGCGCTCGGGAACGATGTCGTCGGCGCCGCCGCCGGTGTATTTGGGTATCCGGGCCAGCGCTTCGCGCACGCGCGCTACGCGCCGCCGACCGATACTTACCTCTCCCAGAAGCAGATAGGCGACAATGCCGACCACCGGCAACGCCCCAACGACCACCAGCCAGGCGACCCTCGAAGCCGGCACCCGGTTCGGCCTGAGCAGAATCCGCGCCATGACCGCGAGGGTCAGGACGACGCTGAGCAGGGGGTAGTTCAAGACAGACGACATGCACGAGCTTGATCGGAAAATTGCTGTTGCGGCAACCGGCCGGCATTTTGCGCATAATTCCGACAGAAAGGCACGGGGGGATATGGGCTCGGCTGCCGGTCCGTCCTGCGGAACGCAGTCGCAGATTTCGCCGACCCTACTGGTTCAGGAAAGATCGTTTGAAACCGGCGGGTTCGTTGGGCGGTTCCCGAACGGATCGCCGTCGCATAGAATGACCGGGCGGCCCGGGCATCGGCCGAACGATGGAAGGACGATGGCGACCACCGAGATCGAAACTCCCGCGCCGCAGGAAAGCGGCAGCCCGCTTGCGCGCTTCTGGCGCGCGGCTGGCACGGTCTCGAACGGCTGGAACCGCTTCTGGCGGCGGGTCGGCATCTATATGCCGAAGCGGCTCTACGCCCGCTCGCTGCTCATCGTCATCACTCCTATGATCCTTCTCCAGTCGGTGGTCACGCTGGTTTTCATGGAACGCCACTGGCAGAAGGTGACGCAGCTTCTCTCCACCGCCACGACGCGCGACCTCGCTGCGATCGTCGAGATGATCGAGACCAGCCGTGGCGACGACTATTCGAACATTATCCGGATCGCTCAGGAAAGCCTGTCGATGAAGATCGACATATTGCCGCCCGACCCGCTGCCGCCTCCGGGCCGCAAGCCGTTCTTCTCGATCCTCGATCAGATCCTGTCGGCCGAGATCACCAAGCAGATCAACCGGCCGTTCTGGATCGACACGGTCGGCGAATCCAAGGTTCTCGAAGTGCGCATCCAGCTCGAGGACAAGGTGCTGCGCGCTTTCATCCGGCGCAGCCAGGCCTATGCGTCAAACACCCATATCTTCATCGTCTGGATGGTCGGCACCTCGCTCGTGCTCCTGATGATTGCGATCCCTTTCCTGCGCAACCAGATCAAGCCGATCCTCAAGCTCGCCGAGGCGGCGGAAAGCTTCGGCAAGGGCCGCCCCATGCCGCCCGACTTCCGGCCGCGGGGGGCGGAGGAGGTTCGACGGGCAGGCCTCGCCTTCATCCAGATGCGCGAGCGCATAGAGCGCCAGATCGAGCAGCGCACCGCCATGCTGACCGGCGTCAGCCACGATCTGCGCACCATCCTCACCCGCTTCAAGCTGCAGCTGGCGCTCACCGGATCGAAGTCCGACGTGGAAGCGCTGGACCGCGACATCGACGACATGCAGTCGATGCTCGAAGGCTATCTCGAATTCGCCCGCGGCGAAGCCGCTGAGGATCCTGGCCGCTTCGACTTGGCCGGCTATTTCGACAGGCTTGCCCAGGAAGCAAAACTCAGGAAGCGCACGCTGACGACCTCGCTCAGCGGCGACCCAGCAATCCATGTGCGCCCGAGAGCTTTCGACAGGCTGCTTGCCAACGTCATCGGCAATTCGCTGCGCTATGCCGAGAACGTCAAGGTCGAGGCGGTGCATACGCGCGGTTCGCTGACCATCGTCATCGACGACGACGGCCCCGGCATTCCGGCGGCGAGCCGGGAAGATGTCTTCAAGCCCTTCGTGCGGCTTGACGAGGCGCGCAACCTCGACTCCAGCGGCACCGGGCTCGGGCTTGCCATCGCCCGCGACATTGCCCGCAGCCATGGCGGCGACATCACACTCGACGACAGCCCGATGGGCGGCCTGAGGGCCATCGTTCGCGTTCCGGCCTGAGCCTTGCCCGGTCCCAGGACCTGCCGCCCAAATCTAGAATAGTCGTACGCCGTCGGGCACCTTGCGCTCGATGGCGCCAAGCACGACCGCGCCCTCTTCGTCCGGAAAGCCGAGCGTCAGCACTTCCGACATGAATGGTCCGATCTGGCGCGGCGGGAAGTTGACGACGGCGAACACCTGTCGGCCGACGAGCGTCTCGGGCGAATAATATTTGGTGATCTGCGCCGAGGATTTCTTCACGCCGATCGGCTCGCCGAAATCGATCTTCAGCTTGAAAGCCGGCTTCCGGGCTTCCGGGAAAGGCTCGGCTTCGACGATCGTGCCGGCGCGGATGTCGACGCGCTCGAAATCCGCGAAGCCGATCTCCGGCTCTTTATCCGTTCCCGAACTCATACCAACTCAGGCGTTGCCATGTGTCTCGAAGAGCACGCTGGACAGCGCGTCCTTTGCCGAGGTGCCGGACCAGACGACGAACTGGAACGACTGGAAGTAGCACTCGCAGGCCTCAAGCGCCGAGGAGAGCAGCACCTCGACCTGCTGGCTGGTCGGTTCGGCGCCGCCGGCAAGCAGCAGCGACTGCCGGAACATGATGGCTCCCTCCTGTTCCCACAGGTCGAAATGGCCGAACAGCATCTGCTCGTTGATCAGCGACAAGAGCCGCATGACCTCGAGCGTGCGGGCCTCCGGCACCTTGATGTCGAAGGCGCAGGCCAGATGCAGCGCCTCGAAATCCTCCATCCAGGAAAAGGAGACGTGATAATCAGTCCAGTTTCCGGCGACTGATATGGAAATCTCGTCGTCGCCGGTTCGTTCGAAGGCCCAGTCGTTGCTGTGCGCGACCTGCTCGATCACATCCACCGGATGGATTTCGCGGGCGATATCGAGTTCGATCAGTTCCATGCAAATGCTTCCTGTCGTTCTGGGGGCGCCCAGGCGCTCCGCCAAAGGCACACACGACGAACAATCTTTTTCGAACTCGGACTGGCAGGACTTGCGGCACGACCGCCCCTGCCGGACCCCACACCGGCGCACAATCCGGCTTTCCGAATCATGCAACAAATTCAGTGTATTGATGCCGAGTCGCGTGACCAGCCCCTTTTTCATTGGGAGCCGGACGAGGGTGTGGAAACCCTCCGCTACAAAGAGTCACCCACACCCGTTAAGCGATTCAGGAACCAATGCTTTTCGCAGCCGGGCTTTGTGGAAAATATTAACGAATTATTTTTTCGTACGGGGCCTGGCGGCCGCTTCGGTCTCGGCCTCGGGCGGCTTTTCGCCGGAAAGTTCGGCGATCCTCGCCTCCAGCGCAGCGATGCGGGCTGCCAGCGCCTTGTTTTCCGCACGCGCCTTCACCGCCATCTCGCGCGCCGCCTCGAATTCCTCGCGCTGCACCACATCCATGGAATTCAGGGCCTTCTCGGCCTGCGCCTTGAAGGCGGTTTCCACTTCGCGGCGGACCCCCTGCGCCGCACCTGCGGCGTCCGTCAAGAGCTTGGCGAATTCGTCGAGAATGCGGTTCGGACCGTTGGACATGGCAACCTCCTGACGTCGTCATTGACCTAGTGGCGTAACGGCGGGAATGCAAGCAAGGACTAAGTCCCGAAAGCCGCAACTTCGTCGCAATCCGGGTGATGCGGCTGGCATTTACGGAGACTGCCGAGAGCGTACTCGAAGCGATCGGCGATTACATCGCACCCGAAAATTCCTGCCCGTGCTTTTAATTTCGTCCGGGAATTGCGGAAAGATTGCGTTCTGATCACCTCCATGTCGCGGCGCCATCCCCTGTTTTCTCGCTACCGGAGTCCAGGGATCCGCCGCCGCGCCTACGCCGCTATCCTGATCTTCTATCGCGTCGAGGACGAGACGGCGCAGATTCTTCACATCCTGCACGGCGCTATGGACTACGAGGTGATCCTCTTCCCTCAGGAATGAGCGCACTTCCCGGCCGTCGCC